>JANTGD010000034.1 GCA_024763135.1 Thiotrichales bacterium
CTGAGTTTAATGCGCTGCCCGAAAAAGGCCAGGCAAAACTGCTAGTAATCGATGGTGCAGGCCATATGTTCAGGGATTTATATGCCGAAGAGGTGGTAGAGGCAATTGCGGCATTTATCGGACAGTAGCCTCTCCATTCTCATATAAACGATCGTACGTCGATCACCTTGTCTCTAACAATAAAGGTAACGACTCAGCGTGTTTAGATTTTGGTACCTATCAAGACAATTTCGTACGGAGAATGTGAGCATATAGTTAATAGGCGACCATTCGAGTACGAACATAACGCCGAGACGGGGCATAAGATGAATACGCTGAGTTGTTACCAATAAAGTAGAGTCGGAGTACAGAGATAGAGTACTGCGCTAATGCGTGCCTGATTGTGACCCGCTAGTACATAGCGGCGTAACTGTAAAGACCAGTTTGAGCTTAAACTGAATCGTAGCCCTGTTTCTTGGTGCCGTCCTGAAAGGGCTCTATCAGCGGCTTGGTGAGTGATTTCGCGTTGTGACCATGAAGATGCTGTTCAAGTGGACGGCGCCGCGCGCGAATTCGTGTTCTTTGCTCGCCCAAAGAAAACGAACCAAAACAAAGGGCGTCCGTCCCGGGTATTTTTGCCAGCCTGTACTCGTACATCGTCCAGTTTGAAATGACGGACTCAGCGCTTTTGTGATGCTGTGCATCAAGGCGCAGTACGTAGGTAATGGCAGCATCCTTGGCAAGCACTGCAACATCGAGGCGCGGCATCACAGAATCGCCCGAAGGGTTGCCCTGTCTGCATCCCCGGCGTTGTTGCACTTCCTTGGTAAGGGAACAACCATTCCCTGCGAAGTGCGCCTAGCCAGGCATGCCGAGAGGATAACTGCCTCCGTCAAGTTATACTGGGCGACGTACTGGCTCTATTTAGTAGATGAGTCCGTCCTGACCCCTGCGCTAAGGACGTTTTGCAACACCCCGATTAGCGTTGGGGCATGCAGTGTTTACGGCAGCTGAGACGGTACAGATTAACCTGTGCGGGTCATATCTTGTCCGCAACACATCGGTGATTTGACCATGCCATGACCATCGGGGCATTTAGACACGGCGATTTTTTCACCGTCATCTGTGGTGATGGTGTCGTGGGCAAGCTCTTTCTCGCAGGTTCCACAGGTGATGGTGCCGAGGCTCATGCCGCAAACTTCACATTTGTATACTGCCATAAGTCGTTTCTCCTAAAGAAATAAGGGCTCGTCGTGAAAAGACGATTGTACACCAGTGTAGGGCGCCTCTCATAAATTCCATATAACGACTCAGCACAGGCGTGTTTTGCCCTGGTTCTGAGCGAGTATTTGCGCATCCCTGCCTACGAAAAATCGTTAAACGATGCACGTTTTAGAATTGCCAATAGCCTATAATCATCGCCTTATTCATTAGTCGGAGAAGGGTTATGCGAGTGCTGATTTTCATGCTGTTAACGGTACTGGGTACGGTAGCCTTGGCGGATACGGTCATCAAGGACAAAACCCCGGATGGGGGGGAAGGGACGATCAGTATTCATGATGGCTGGGCGCGCATGGATTCAGATCAATCACAGGAGTATCAAATCTGGGATCTCAACAAGGGGGTACTCTATGCGGTCTCTCCTGCGGAGCGCCGCATCATGGAAATGAAGCCCGGGGAGCACCAGGGGGCGCAGCCGGGTGTCGCAGTGAAACTTGAGATGAAGAAAGTGGGTAAGGGGCCGAAGATCGCTGGCTATAGTACGGAAGAATATCTGGTGATGGCCAATGGCAAGCAATGTGGTAAAGAGTACATCTCTAAACGCGCTGCCAAGAATGCGGATATTCAGCATCTGCTGGATAACACTTCGAAGCTTGCCGATTTGGCGATGATGCCGCGCGCCATGATGGGGATGTCAAACACGGATCCTTGCGTATTGGCGGATATGGACAAGAGTGACCATTTCAAGAAACTGGGCATTCCTTTGAAAAGTATCGACGCCGATGGTCAAGTGGATAATGAAATCGTGAGTATTGATACCAAAGCCAAACTGGACGCCAAACTGTTTGCATTGCCGTCTGACTATGAGAGAACGAACATGCAGAAAATGATGGGCGAGGCGATGCAGCAAATGCAACAGATGATGCAGAATGTACCACCCGAAGCCCAGCAGTACCTCCAGCAAATGATGCAGGGTAAATAGCGGCGCAGCCGGTAGAGCTTGGATGACGCATAGCCGCTCGGTTATGCGTCTGCGTCAGACATTGGGGTAATCATTCGGCCGAGTGAATGTTTCACGCTGTACCGATAAGACTACTACGCCCCTCCGCAAAATATCGCTATAATTCCATTTCACTTTGCTCAAGATTTCGGAATATGACTCAGGATACCCGCATCGTCCGTTGGACACCGCCGCTAACAGAGCGGTCCGCGCAGCCGGATTGTCACGTCGTCAATGTGGGTTTGGACTGTTTTGGGAATGCGATTCCGGAGCTCGGGACGGACTCGGGTAAGCGTAATACACCTGAGATTGTGATGCGTCGAGATGTTCGCTTGGGCCGTAAACCCAGACGTCGTATAGCGCGCAACCAGCCATTGTCGCAGCGTATCATGCCCAGATTGTTTGAGCGGATGACCGCTTGGTTGCTGTTACCTGAAGCTGACGACCAGGCCCTCGTTGTAAAAAAACCGCTGAAGAACAAACTTCCGAGTGTAGACGATGGCGTAACGATTGATACCCACGCAGAGGGTATCGAACAGGTATTTCGGCGCCTACATGACACATTCAATGAGCGTGAGGCACGGCTGGAAAATAAGCTGCGGTCCTTAGAGCAAAGCAAATTGTTACCGAGCGAGGCGGGTGACAAGCGCCGCTATTGGTTGTGGCCCGCAATTGCCGCCGCTGCCGCAGGCATGGGTGTGATGCTCTATATAATGGCAAGTATGCAAACGTCTATGATCGATATGTCCGGCAATATCCAGGCGATGAATCAACATATGAGCCAAATGGCCGTCGATACGCGGGGTATGGCACAGAATGTGCGGGGCATGAACGAATCCATGTATTACATGAATAACAATGTTGTGTATATGAGTGACAATGTTGCTCAGATGAATCGTCAAGTCGGCAATATGGCTCATTCAGTCGCACCAATGGGAGATGCAGCCTCAACTTTCAGCCCGGTAACAAAGTTCTTTAAGTCGTTTATGCCATTCTGACAGCTTCTTCGTACAGCTGTGCGAAGAGACAATCAACCAGCTCTCCTTATTCAAAAGTTCATTCGTTGCATAAGTTCTTATGAGTGGTGTCGCCCTCACCTTACCCTCTTTTCTTTAGGTCTAGTACTCCATAACTCCAACAAGCGCGTTCTGAAGGATGCAGCGAGTTAGAAAGCGGTTAACCACCAGGCACGCTTTGTACAAACGGTTGCTCCCTTCACAAAAAGCGTAACAGCGTCGATGAGTGCCCAGAGACCCGCCCACAGGGAGCATCCCAGATGTTATGGCTCGGTGTTGCGCCTCTTTGCAAGGACCGGGCCATAGCTGGTGAGTCGCGCCTTGATCCGTAACATCTGCGGCGCTCTGTATGAAGCTTTGCTATGAATTGTCTGTGACTACTCAGTTGCCCTCTGAAATGTGTCAACTTTGCGTTAAAAAATCGACATTCACACTTGTCGACTAATCTTTTCGTCTTGATCTAGGTCAATGCGGCACACTCATAAGTATCATTAAGGTGTCTACTTTCTTTTTCGAAAGGAGGTGACGTCGTGAGCGAAATTTTCACAAAGAGCATGGCAAGAAATATTTACTATGGGGGGTCTGCTTTTTTTATTCTCTTGTTTCTCGCATTGACATTCGATACACACAATGCATTGCCCGATCGCGATAATCGAGAAGCTCTGACGTCGCAAGCTAAGGCAGGCAAGGACCTATGGGAAAAATACGACTGTATTGGTTGCCATACCTTGTTAGGAGAGGGGGCATACTTTGCGCCTGAACTGGGAAACGTCTATGAGCGTTTTGGGGAAAGTAAGGAGGCATTCATAGGTTTTATGAAAAGTAGGCCAAAAGACGGTGTGCCAGGACGTCGTAGCATGCCGCAATTTAATTTCACAGACCAGGAGTTGGATGCATTGTTTGAATTCCTGAAATACGCTGATGGCATTAACAATGAAAATTGGCCACCCAACGTTCAAGGGTAAGAGGAGATTTGACATGCAATACGAATCACAAAATACAGCAAGACTCTATTTTATTGGAGCTATAGCGCTGTTTATCGGGCAGATACTATTCGGACTAATTATTGGGTTACAGTATGTCATCGGCGACTTTTTGTTTCCGGAAATTCCGTTTAATGTCGCGCGTATGGTCCATACGAATCTATTGATCGTGTGGTTGCTTATGGGGTTTATGGGAGCATCTTACTACTTAGTCCCCGAAGAAGCTGGACGTGAGCTTTATTCCCCGTTTCTCGCTAAGCTCATGTTCTGGGTTTTTCTGATCGCAGGTGCGCTGACAGTCATTGGCTACTTGTCAGTACCTTATGCCACGTTGGCGGATATTACGGGAAACGGGATTTTACCGACAATGGGTCGTGAGTTTTTAGAGCAACCCACTATCACTAAGATAGGTATTGTCATTGTCGCACTTGCTTTCTTATATAATGTTGGAATGACGGTGCTTACAGGTCGAAAAACTGTGGTTTCATTGGTATTACTGACAGGCTTGCTGGGGCTCGCTTTGTTGTTTCTATTTGCTTTTTACAATCCCCATAATCTTGTTCACGACAAATATTACTGGTGGTGGGTAGTGCATCTTTGGGTTGAAGGTGTGTGGGAGTTGATTCTTGCTGCAATTCTTGCATTTGTGTTGATTAAAACAACTGGATTGGATCGGGAAGTTATAGAGAAATGGTTATATGTGATTATCGCTATGACGCTGATTACTGGAATAATCGGAACCGGGCATCACTATTTCTGGATCGGGGTGCCTGGTTATTGGCAATGGTGGGGTTCAATATTTTCTGCAATGGAACCTATTCCATTTTTTATTATGACGCTATTTGCTTTTAATGCGGTCAACAAGAGAAAACGGGAGCATCCTAACAAGGCAGCTGTTCTGTGGGCGCTGGGTACTGCGGTGCTTGCATTTTTAGGTGCAGGTGTTTGGGGGTTTCTATCTACTCTTGCTCCCGTAAATTACTACACTCACGGAACCCAAATTACTGCATCTCATGGCCATATGGCGTTTTATGGTGCTTATGTCATGGTCGTTTTAACGATCATTTCTTATGCGGTCCCCATTCTGCGGGGACAAGAAGCCAAGTCAAATGGAATGCAGGTAATGGAAATGTGGTCATTTTGGCTAATGTCGGTGTCGATGGTGTTTATCACTCTGTTTCTTACAGGCGCAGGTGTCGTGCAGGTGTATTTGCAGCGTTTTACAGATACACCTCAGCCATTTATGGTGGTACAGCAAAAAATGGAAATTTTCTATTGGTTGCGTGAGTTGTCAGGTGTAATTTTCCTCATTGGGGCGATACTCTACGCTCTCAGTTTTCTTCCAACAAGCACGCATAAACAACAAGCATCGACTACGAGCGCTTGATGTCTGACGCAATCAAGTCAGAAAGAAAATCACTTAAAAAAGATCTCCCGGAGCCATTGCCGGGAGATCTCGCTATGTGGTTCTTCATCTTTGCTGAGCTATTCGTTTTTATGATTTTTTTTGCATCGTATGCTTATGCGAGAAGTCAAAATGTCGCGCTATTTGATACGTATCAAAAAACGTTAGATAGAAATATTGGTGCTATCAATACAGCCTTTTTGATCACAGGTAGTCTATTTGTTGTGCTGTCGATGGCATGTATACATTCTGGACAAGTCAAAAAGGCGCGTGGATGGCTGGTTTTGGCGGAAGGGATGGGGGTGGGGTTTTTATCGTTAAAAATTATAGAGTTCTCTGATAAGCTTTCCCATGGTGTTTCTTTAAGTACAAATACATTTTATATGTTCTATTTGTCGTTAACATTTTTCCATTTTCTCCACGTGATTTTAGGTATGGTGGTATTAGGTATTATGATCAAAGCGATGTCTCGTATTGAGGAATTTGGTGTTCATGGCATCGAAAGTGGGGCAGCATACTGGCATATGATTGATCTAGTATGGATAGTGTTGTTCCCGTTGGTCTATGTGATTCATTAAAAGAGTCGAGGAATTAATCTACTGTTTTGAGGTGTACTTTTCCCAATGGGGCAATTAAGGAGGCTCTGATTAATTTTGGCGCGAGCAGATTGTGGTGAAAGATTGTCCAGTCCAAGGCACGGATCGGACGCAATAGCTGGATATTGCGAAGATCAGCAACGCAGAAGTGGGCGATTTTGTGCCGCAAGATGCTCGCGCCAGAATTAATCAGAGCTTCCTTAAAGTTAGTTCTTGGTGTTGTTTTGGGTTGTACAGTTGGGTAGGGTTTAAAGGTTGAGAACCGATAAGTTGATATATGAATTCAATTGAGATACGTCTTGCAGAAAAGGCTCGGTCGGCTATTCATGTTTGGATTTTGCTTATGTTGTTGACTGCTGGCACTTGGTTGGTCGGCTATCTCGAGTTAGGGGGCGAATGGATTACGCTTATGTTGCTGGGGTCTGTGTTTATTAAAGGGCATGGGGTCATCGCCGAATTCATGGGGCTGAAGAGAGTTTCTCTGCTGTGGCGTATAATCCTTCATGGGTGGTTACTCGTTGTGATTGGGGTGATCTTTTTTACTTATACACTTGGTTTGAAGTCATGAGTAAGAAATTTTAAGGATACCAATTTTTAACGTAATGCATTGCAAATATCTAGGAACTGTTATTTAGACAATCTATAGTAAGGCCTCGTTCAGAGCGGTAGGGATGCGTGGAAAAGGACACGTCAAAGCGCATTGTGCATGACAAAACGCTGATGCGGTAGTTTTGTGCTAAATCTTTACTAATTCAAGAAATAGAATTTACTCGGAAACTATCTGCGTAGGGTAAAATTGACTCAATGGAAAGTTGGGCTAACGGAGCATTAGTTGCAGTGTTTACACGGCGCTTGGGTCAGTAACTCTGTGGACCATGGCGCGGCGATGCTTTCTTAGCGATTCAAAATCTAAAGATGGATGTGTAACCAAAAGATGGATGTGTAACCAATAGAAACATGGCTAAAAAAAGTCCGTACTATCTCGAACAATACAATGAAGTAAAGCTATTTGAATATGCTTGGCGGCGTGGATTACCACTATTACTAAAGGGGCCGACCGGGTGTGGGAAAACGCGTTTTGTGGAGTACATGGCGGAAAAGCTGGGACGCCCCTTGTATACGGTGGCTTGTCATGATGACTTGAGTGCAGCTGATCTGGTTGGCCGACACTTAATTGGCGAAGGGCACACATATTGGAACGATGGGCCGCTCACTAGGGCTGTACGAGAAGGTGCCGTATGCTATCTTGATGAAGTTGTTGAGGCACGCAAGGATACGACGGTCGTACTGCACCCATTGACTGACCATCGTAGGATTCTACCGATAGAACGTACAGGGGAAACTATTCAAGCTCCCCCGGAGTTCATGTTGGTGGTCTCATATAATCCAGGTTACCAAAATTTACTAAAAGGAATGAAGCCGTCAACCAGGCAACGCTTCGTTTCCATTCGTTTTGACTATCCTAAACCCAATGTTGAAGCCCATATTGTCACGCGGGAAAGTGGTGCAGATGAAGAATTAAGTCGGTCGTTAGTCGCGATGGCAGAGGCGCTGCGCAGGCTTAATGAATACGAGCTCGAAGAGTCAGCGTCTACTCGTCTACTCGTTTATACCGCGATATTGATACAGAGCGGCCTGGATCCTTTGGAAGCGTGTCAGGCAGGTATTATTGAACCATTGACAGACGATGAAGAGACAGCAAGTGCTTTACTAGAGGTTGCTCGCTCATATTTCGGAGAATCGCGGGAGGATAGGGTGATCAAATCTTGATGATTTCTTCCAGCGCACTTAATTCCAGTATCTCTATATGGTCTTCCTGCATTGCGATGTAGCCTTGATCACTGAGTCTTTTTAGAATACGAGACAGTGTTTCCGGTTTAATCGACAAACGTGAGGCAATGATGTGTTTTGGCAGGTCAAGCCGGATTAAGCGAGACTTCGGTTGGTGGGTCTGTAACAGGTAGGTCACGAGGCGAAAAGTAGCATTGTGCAAGGTTAGCCGGTCGACTTCGTTGAGTAACCAATGTGTTCTTCTGCTCATGTCAGCCATTAGGTTAAAGCAAAGGTCAACTGATGATCGCATGATTTCGAGGTAGCTGCTGGCTCGAATCGCAACAACGACGGCCTGTTTTAGCGCGACCGAGTGTACAGGGTAACATCGGCCCTGCATGAACATTACTGATTCCGCAAAGCTTACACCGGGGCCTACGATGTCGATGACTTTTTCCGTACCTTTGTCGGTCAGCCGAAAAAGCTTGAGGTAGCCGGAGACACATAAAAAGATATCTTCCATGGCATCTCCTTGCTGGAAAAGGTAAGCACCTTCTGTCAATGTGATTTGCCGTGAATTTTGGAGGATGACTTCAAGCTGGTCGTCGTTGAGGACCTCAAATAGCGTTGCTGTTCGCAGGGATTCGATTGATTTTTGGCTGAGGTTTTTGGTTGATTGCATGGAAGACCATCTTAAGGGGTGAGTTGTTACTATGTATCGTCTTAGTATACAAACCGGTTAAGGAAACAAAGATTGTAAAATCTCCATAGATGAGTTCAAGCCTTATAGGTCGAAACAGCTCTGGAGGAATTGACATTGTATCAATATCTATTACGAATTCTGCCGGAGATGATGCAGGGTTCTTGCTAACGAGGCCGGTATGGAAGAGTTTGTCGGTAAGTTGTGGCATCGTTTGATTACAGCGCGTGCACAGAATAGTTTTCCCAAGGCAGAGGTTCGGCTCGACGAGATAAAGCCAACGCTTGCGATACTTGCGCGTGCGCTGGGTAAGGATCCGCAGGTCGAGATCGTTGCTAATGTGGATAGGGCGCATAGAGCGCGAAGACGACTCATAGAAAAAGTGGCGGGTACTGGACAGCGGGCAGCCTTAGGGTGGCGAAATGGTCAATGTGTGTGCTTACCACAGGGAATCGCAGTGTTTCCGCAGAAGGAACTCAATAGAACGTTATACCTGTGGTTGACAGTACTCCTGACCTTCCCTCGACCGCAATCTCAGACGGTATATGAGTCAAGCCGGCAGCAGGTGAACAATCTGTTGGAGGCGCTCCCAGCCTGGCAATTGCGATATAAACGTCTTGTGACTGCCTATCTTCCGTTGCGCCCTAACCCTGACCATCTACCGTACAATGAAGGGCGTCTGGAACGTCAAATACAAAGGGCCTTAATTGATCCTGAGCTGAACATTGATTTTTCCGCAGAAGGCAAACATCCACCGGCCCCCGTATTACTTTGGTCTAGCATGCCCGGGGTGAATGAGAAGCCATCGCCGATGCCATACCAAGAACCAGAAGTTGTACCCAGCGATGGGTCCTCAGCAGGCTCTTCTGAGGAGGGCAAAAATCGTCAGCGCGGTAAGCGTGAAGTTTTACCAGAAGGTAAGGGCGGGCTGATGAGTTTCCGTTTGGAAAGTCTATTTGCCTGGATTGAATATCTCCCCCTTAATCGGCCTGTTGAGGATGATCTAAACGATAATGCTGCGAAGGCAGTGGATGATTTAGAAGAGATTTCGGTCGCAAGAGATCAGAAACCAAGCCGACATAAAATCAAACTAGATCTGGACTTACCCGCACCTGAATACGACGATATTCCACTTGGAGAAGGCGTTCCACTGCCTGAGTGGGACTACAGACTTCAGCGGGTAATACCGGATTATTGTAATCTTAAGCTCATGTTGCCAAGAGATTCAGCCCCCCAAGAATTACCCACGCGGCTGGTACGCAAGGCTAGAAAAATTCGTAAAGGCTTTAGCGCGTTACGACCGGAGCGCCACTGGCTCCTACATCAATCCGAAGGGCTGGAGTTGGATATTGATGCATACATTCTTCATTTGGTTGAGCAGCAAAGTGGGTATGCAGATATTCCCGCATTTTATAAAGAGTACCGGGAACGCTTTCGCAGCCTGTCGAGTTTAATCCTGGCCGATTTATCTATGTCGACCGATGCCTGGATTAATAATGGGTCACGAATTATTGATGTCATTCAGGATTCGCTACTTTTGTTTTCAGAAGCTCTGAATCAAACAGAAGACCGTTTTGCTGTCTATGGATTTTCTTCGCGGAACCGACAGCATGTGCGTTTTTATAAATTAAAGTCTTTTAAGGAGCAGTATAATTCAGAAGCCAGAGGCCGTATTTTAGCCACGCAGCCGGGCTACTACACGCGTATGGGAGCGGCCATACGTTATGCGACGCAGCTTTTGGAGAAAGAGCCCACGCAAAAACGTCTATTATTGTTATTGACTGACGGGAAACCAAATGATATCGATTTATATGAAGGAAGGTATGGTGTAGAAGATACACGAATTGCTTTGCTAGAAGCGAGAGCCAAGGGAGTTATGCCGTTTTGTATTACCGTCGATACAAAAGCAGAGTCTTACTTGCCTTACTTGGCGGGAAAAAATAATTGGATGCTCGTAAGAAAGTTAGAAGACCTGCCTAAAAAATTACCGTTGATCTACGGGCAATTAGCGCGGAATATTAACTAATGTTCGTCTTGGCAAGTGCGTTGCTCTATGATGCTTTTACTTGATGATAGCGTTAGTTGGCTTTCCATGATCCTGAAGGTTGCTTTATACGGCGATTCTTCTTATTACGTATTGCTATGAAATATAAAATTGTTGCGCGTAAGCGTTGCTACAACGGCTTTTTTCATCTTGATTTGGTTACGCTGCGTCATGAGTTATTTCGCGGTGGTTGGTCAGGGTTGATTAAACGTGAATTGTTTGAGAGAGGAAATGCGGTGGCCGTCTTGGTGCATGACCCCGCGCGCGATTTACTACTGCTGCTCGAACAATTTCGCATTGGCGCAATTCACGATTCGCATGGTCCCTGGTTATTGGAGATTGTAGCGGGCATTGTTGAGCCTGGGGAAAAATTAGAGGATGTGGCTCGGCGGGAAGCTACTGAGGAGGCTGGTTGTGAGCTGGGGACGCTGCAACATATTATGGACTTTTATCCTAGTCCCGGTGGGTCTACGGAATCGATCAGTCTGTTCTATGCACCTTTGGATCTGGCATCAATGGCGGCGGGTGTCCATGGTTTGGCTGATGAGGATGAGGATATCAAGGTTTCTATTGTGCCGCGGGTGCAGGCAATGGAATGGTTACAACAGGGGCGTATTAAAGCGGCGCCCGCGGTGATCGCGTTACAGTGGCTAGCCCTACAACTGAGTTAGACTGGCTTTTGTTGTTCCCGTTATCTAAGAACATTGCGTGAGGGCTGATCAGCATGGTGCGTATTAGCATTCTTGCCTGATCAATGCGGGAGACGCCATAAGGCAATCACAGGGACGGCCTCATGGCGGATTGCCCAAAAGGTGCTTAGAAGCTGTGTACGTAGTTCATGCGCCAAGTAAGCTGGCTGTGCGTTGAGGTGACGCCGTTTTGGCTATTGGTGGCTTCCACCTCGGGCGCATAGGAAAGCGCCATGCCGATTTTGTTGTTGGGATTAAATGCATAACCAACGCCTGCCATGTAATGATTTTCGACAATGGCTGGAAACAAGGCATTCAGATAAGCATCCGGTACGGGGTTGTTGGAGAGGTTGACGCCAGCGCGCAATGCCAACTTAGGTATGGGCTTGTATTGTGCACCGAGTGAGACCACGGTTTGATCATCCCAGTCTTGTTTGAAGTTGGCGGTGACCGATGTGCCTGCAAAATTCGCTGCAGCAGGATTGGCCTGATTGGCGTCGGCAGTAAATTTGACTTGGAAGTTTTTCATGGCTTCGGCCCAGAAGAGCTGGCGGATATCACCAGCGAACATCCACTGTTTGTTGAGTTGATAGGATGCCCCGATTCCCAAGGTCGCGGGCCACTCAAAATCAACAATGTCGATTTTGCCACTGACATCGATGGGGCCTCCCGCAAACGCCATACCACTGCCGCCAAAAGATACGGTGGCATTGCTTGTTTTGAGGTCGCTGATTTGCGTGACGGTGTGATAGGCGGCACCAATTGCAAGTTTTTTATCTACTTTGTAGAAAATACCCAGTTTTCCCGCGAATCCGGTGCCGCTGGCTTCTCCGGAGAAGTCGCTGTTGTCGCTGAAGTCGAAGCGGGCCCAGCTGACATCGTTGACCATGCCGCCCTGAACGGCACCGCCAAAGGCGTCAATCATCGAGCCGGTGGCATTACCGAAGTCGACATTGGGATTGTTGTTAAAGGCCATATCGGCGAAAGTTGCGCCATCTACATCCATTTGGATATCCATCGTGGCCCAGACAAAATCGAGCTGGCCCGCAATGGAGAGCTGATTGTTTACTTGGTAGGCCAGCGGCGCCATGATGCGACCAAATCCAACTTCGGAGCGCACTTCGCGCCCGCTGAGCTTGGCGACTCCGGTGCCCAGACCGTCGGGGTCGGTTGCGCCAAATGCGGTTTTTCCGGCAAAAAATAAGTCTCCAGGACCTGCCTGCCCATATTCGGTACCCATACCACCTTGCGCGAGCATTGCGGCGCCATAGGTGAATTTACCGCTACGCGTCATGTAGGAAATTGAAGGCATCAGGTAAGACGTCCCGTCCGATTTTGTGCTTGGAGAACCAAACTCTGCAGGACCTGTCGACTTGACGTCTGGCCCAAGAATGGTCAGCCCTACACCAACACGGTGTGCTCCGTCTTTTAAAGTAGACAGTGTCGCGGGATTGCTCATTACCGCTGAGTTACCAGCGTCGTAGGCCATCGCTGCGCCACCCATGCCACCTGCGCGGGCGCCGTAGGCTTCCATGGACATACCATTGGTGGCCCATGCGCAGCTCGCTGCCAGCGAGCTGCCAATTGCGAGTGTGGTCACTAGTGGGATGCGTAGATGAATAGAATTCAAGATGATCTCCTCTCTATTTGCTTGCGGGATGGAAACCAGAGGTTCCAAGCGCTTGTTGTGTTTGTTTGAGTGCCAGGCGTGTGGCGGGTCGGTGAAACTCTACCGTAGCGGAAAGGGAAAAAACCAGTATTCCTTTTGGGGAATAGTTTTTTGTAACGATTCAGCTGATTGAGCGCAGCGAAGCTGCGGCTGCTTCGGCAGCATTCAAAGACGCTGCGCGGATAATCGCAATGCGATCTGCGGTATGCTCGTCCAGCCGCACATCGACGCGGTAATGCTGCGCGATTTCGGCAACTTGCTCGGGGGGGATTGAAGCGCTTCCAAATACGGAATAGATAACACCACCTGGAATGGCGGGAAGTCCCCGCCAGCGTTGGTGATCGACTAATTCTACCCAGGCGGGCACAAAATGCGGCCCGTAACATTCGAGAAAGCCATTGGAGCCGCGTAAGTGTGCCTCAATAATGTGCTCGCCAATCATTTCGATATTACATAATCCCGTATAAGTTTTAAGGTTAAAGGAAAGGAATTGGGTGAGCTTGGGTTCGAGTTCCGGCATGGGAATCCCGACCTCCCAGTAAAGGGGACGATGAGCATTTTTGACTTGCGATGCGCGGGTATGGGCAAACCAGAGTACTTTTCCTTTCAGCACCAAGCAATCTGTGCTCGTTTGTGTGCCCTGCAAGTGTTCAGACCAAAAGTGGCCCGGTGAGCAGTCCAGGGGATTTGCGATCAACTCAGATAATGGCAGCGAACGCGCTTGCATCGACAAGCCGAAGAGATTAATGATGGGTTTAATGAAGAGTCGATCAGACAGTGCACAGCCAAGGTCTCGCGGGTCTACCCCACAGGGGGCTGCTTTGAGACCCTGCTGCTGTGCAAGATCCAGTTTGTTATAGAGGTGCCTGGAGTCCGGGTTGAGTCGCCAGGCCTGAGCATCACTGACACCGATGGCCTTATGAGGCGTTGGCTGGAACAGCGCCCGGCGTTCGGGTAAGACACCGTAAAAGGGCATCTGTACTAGCGGGCGACTTGGCAGAGCAGGGATTTGAACGGAGGAAATCCACTGATCGGATCGAGGTGGCGATCATCCGTCAGTTCATTGATATTGGCCTCGTTCCAACCATGAAAGCAATGCACGACGCCAGGCTTTATCCGATCGGTAACCTCAGCGTGAAAACGAACGCTGCCCCGCGGCGTGGTCACGTTGACGACATCTCCTGTCGTGATGTTACGCGCTTGGGCATCCAACGGATGGATTTGTACCCGAGGATGTGGATCGTGCTTTAAGAGGGCAGGAACATTGTGTTGCTGAGAATGGGTGAAGTATTTTTGGCGCCCCCCGGATGTCAATACCAAGGGGTATGCCTGGAATAGTTCGGGGGTGGAAAGAGGGCTTTCTGCGGGCTCCTGGTAGACTGGCAGGCCATCGTAGCCCTGCTGTTTCAGTTCTTCTGAGTCAAACTCAATTTTTCCGGTGACGGTTTTAAAGCCATTGATCCGCCACTGCCGATCCGCATCGAGAAACCCCTGCTCGACGAGTTCTTCGATCACATGGCTGTAAACGGTCGCACCATTGGGGTTGTGGTAAGCCTCTTTGCGTATTTCTTCGGGTAAACCTTCAGCCATTTCTGCCCAGGAAGCAGCTAAGTCGCCGTGCCAAAACAGATTGGCCATGCCTAATTTGACCCCCAGCTCAAGAAAAATCTCGCCATCCGGTTTGGCTTCGCCCCGGGGTTTGAGCACTTGATGGCGATACTTTATTTCGCCTTGGTAAGCACAGCCGGGATAGGCAATTAGCGCAGGCCGCTCGAGGTTAGTGGCCGCGGGCAGGACGATATCGGCCTGTAGGGTCGCGGGATTGTGAAAAAAGTCGGACGTAGCGAAGAAGTCCAGCGACCCAAGTGCCTGTTCCATCCGTTTTGAGTTTGGCCACATGCCAGTGTTGATGCCCATGGCCAGGAGTGCTTTGAGGGGCTGCGGTTGCCCATCGAGGATGCAGTCTGGCATCAGCATGCTCTGGGCTGCAGGCCAGTATTTGGTCCAAATCGGAAACACTTCCTCGCCAATTCTTGGCGGTAACTCGTGAGTGCAGACATCAAACATTTCAATGGGTTTGGGGAGAACTTTATCGTTGAAGAAACGATTCCCTCCCTCCCGATCGATATTACCTGTCACTGCTGATAGAAGAATCATCGCGCGGTGATTTTGAAAACCGTTGCTGTGCTGCACCGTTGCGGTGGGGGACATGGCAATCTGCGCGGGCGCGTGCGAAGCGAACAGTTCTACGGCGCTGCGTAACGCTTGTTCTTCGATGCCGCAGATTTTTGCCACCCGTGCCGGCGGAAATGCCTGAATGTACTCGCGAAAGGCATCCAAGCCATTAGCCCACTCGTCGAGAAAGGCTTGATCCTGCCAGCCTTTCTCAAAAATCAGGTGATGGAACCCCAAGGCCAACGCTCCATCGGTGCCTGGGCGGATTTGTAGATGGATATCTGCAAGCGCCGCAGTTTCGGTGCGACGGGGATCGACCACAATCATCTTCCTGCCGGGCTTGCGCTGATTCAAATGGTGCTGGTCGAAAGGTGGAATGGAGCCGGAGGCATTGGTGGACCACACCAATACACAGCGAGTTTTGGGCGACTCGACAGTAGAGGTCGTCTTTAGCTTGTAACCGTAGGTAAGTTTCTCTGCCACCATTGTTGCGGAAAAACAACAGCCGGATTCGGTGAGAAAATTGGGGCTGCCAAAGGCATGCGCTAAGCGTTGCAGCTGAGGGCGGGCTTCTTTGGTGTAGCCCGCGAAAAAACCTACCGTCGCTGCACCATGTGCCTTTTTGGTACGTTTCAGCGCATCAGCAATCGTACGCAGGGCTTCTTTCCAGGTGACTCGCTCGAACTGCCCGGAACCACGGGGACCCACCCGCTTAAGAGGGTACAACAAGCGGTCAGGATGATACTCCCTATCCAACTGCGCCTGCCCCCTCGGACAGTCCGG
>JANTGD010000035.1 GCA_024763135.1 Thiotrichales bacterium
AGCTCACCAACATAGTTGGGAAAACTCACGGGTTGCTGGTCCAACACGGCCTTAATTTTATCCCTTGCCGCCATACCATCAATCGCGATACCCACAACCTCTGCATCCTTGTCGGCGTGCTCTTGATGGAAAGCCGAGATCTGTGGTTTGTTTTGCTCGCATATCGGGCAATTGGTCGCCCAAAACATTACCAGCGTCCACTTGCCTTTCCCTACATACTCTTTAAGACTGGCGGGCTGGCCCTCTAGTGTTTTCAATCCCAGCTCTGGCACTTCTTCAGCCAGGCTGACCTGAAAGGTCGCCAACCCAACCAGCAAACACAGCGTCAAACCCACCCATTGTAAGAATTTCATGATTGATGTCCTCATTCGGTTAAACTTGTTACGACGGTTCCTATTCTTAGACAACCTCCTCGCCGGGCGAGTATCGCACAAGCCGTCGCGCAGGCAGCGATCAAGTGCAAAAGAAATCGCGCATTGCTGCAGATACGCTTTAATTCCGGGTTCAGATACACCATGTTTCAATGATGAGTTATCACGCTTAAAAGGAGAATGCTATGCAACTATTTCGTGTTGTCACCGTCTTGTTACTCAGCGCTGCGCTCGCCGCCTGCGCTACGGATGACCCCAACCAACGCGCAAAAATGGGTGCCGCCATTGGCGCCGTCACAGGTGCCGTGATTGGTAATCAAACCGATACTGGCAGGACGGGCCGTGTAGTAGGCGCGATCGCAGGAGCAGCGGCTGGCGCATCCATCGGCAAGTACATGGACGACCAAGAAAAAGAGATGCAGCAACAACTGGCCGAAGAGCAGCGCCGCCATGAAA
This sequence comes from Thiotrichales bacterium, assembly GCA_024763135.1. Classification (GTDB taxonomy): domain Bacteria; phylum Pseudomonadota; class Gammaproteobacteria; order UWMA-0217; family UWMA-0217; genus JANTGD01. The sequence goes on from JANTGD010000035.1 coordinate 828, forward strand.
TCGAACTCGAACGGGTGCGTGAAGATACGCTCAAACTCAACCTGAGCAGCGAAGTCTCTTTCGATTTTGACAGTGCTGCGCTCAAACCCAGCTTTTATCCCACATTAGACAAACTGGCGGACGTGATCAGTCAGTATGATCGCACCACTGTGACGGTCGTGGGACATACCGATAGCCGAGGTAGCGCAGAATACAACCAACGCCTGTCCGAACGCCGTGCGCAGGCGGTGGCTGACTATCTGGCACGCCATGGCGTCGACTATTCTCGAATCAGAGTTGAGGGGCGCGGCGAATCAGAGCCTCGCGCAGATAATTCAACCGAAGCCGGCCGGCAACTGAATCGTCGGGTTGAGATTTTTCTGCGCACGATTCCTGAATAACCCCACATCGTCAGTTTCTTAGGTCAAAAAAAACCCGGCTCGGTGTCATCGAGCCGGGTTTTTTTGTCGGTTAGCCAGAAAAATACATCCTTAAGGAAGCTCTGATTAATTCTGGCGCGCGCAGATTGTGGTGAAAAATTGTCCAGTTCAAGGCGCAGATCGCAGGTAATAGCTGGCTATTGCGAAGATCCGCAACGCAGAAGTGGGGGATTTTGCGCCACAAGATGCCGTGTTACGTATTAATCAGAGCTTCCTTTAGCAGGCTGTTGAAAAACTCTCAGGTGAGTGCGAGACAAGGCAAAATCTGGAGAAAAAGCGCAGTCTACATGCAGTAAAGGAGCATTTTGAGCCACAATTAACGCTGGATCGTGACAGCTGAGAGTTTTTCAACAACCTGTTAGAGGACGAGATCATGTTTATGCCTTAACAACTGCGGCGGTTGATAGACACTCATCAGGATTGACCACCCAGCCACACATAGACCTCACCGGTTGCGGGCGCACAGCGTTGACAACCCCCACTGCAGCGCTTGTTGACAGCCAGACGCCGAACGCGACCTTTTTGTGCGAGGGTATCCAGGATACTCTCGACCACTCCTGGCTCCAGATCGAAGTGACGTGAGATATCCTGGGGGGAGGCCTGACCGTGATTCTGGATGTAATCTTGAATTTGCCGCAATATCATGACACGACTAAGTTGCCTTCTTCTCCACGCGCACTGGAATGGGAAACACATCCTGAGCAGCGTAACGCGATGCCAGCCGTCTCCCTTGAGAGCGTAACAACAGATAAACCAACAACAACATCAGCAAACCAGCAATGAGCCAGGCTGATGAACTGGCTGGATGACGCATGAATGTTGCGGCTTGATAGAACATCGTTGCGGCCGCGTACGCAAACCCCGTCGTCCAAGCCATTGCAAACAGCGTCCATCCCCAGCCCGCTTCCCGTTTAATCGCGGCGGTAGCAGCCACACAGGGAAAGTAAAGCAAGATGAACAGCATATAGGCAAATGCCCCAATTCTGCCATCGAACCGCTGCGCCATCTCAGTGAAAGTCGCGTCCGCGACCCCTTGCTCCTCAGCGGCTGCGTCGAGGTCTCCCGAGGGTTGCAGAGCAGCCAGCCCCAGAGGATCTAGCAAACCACCCAAAGCATCAGCCAAATTATTCGGGACACTTACAACGGCTGCGTATAGCGACGCCATCACTGAGGACGCAGCTTCGTTTTCCGCCCCATCAGCGACGGCGAGCTGAGAATAGATCGCATCGAGCGTACCAACCACCACTTCCTTAGCCAGTACGCCGGTCATGATACCCACGGTGGCCGGCCAGTTGTCTTCTTCAATGCCCATGGGCGCCAAGGCGGGGGTGAGCGATTTGCTCACGGCCGAAAGCATGGAGGTTTCTGAGTTTTCATTGCCAAAACTCCCGTCCACACCCCAAGAATTGAGCACATTGATCACGACAACCATCAACACTATGAACTTGCCAGCATCCAGAATAAAACTCTTCAGGCGGATCCACGTATGCAACAGCAAGTCGGAAAAACTTGGCCATTGATAGGTGGGTAATTCCATCAAAAAGGGTTCGGGCTCGCCTTTGAGTATTGTCGACTTCAAAAGAAACGCCGTGAGCATCGCCGCAAGAATCCCCAGCAAATACAGTAAAAACACGATGTTTTGCCCGCCAGAAGAGAAAAACACGACCGCAAACAGCGCATAAACGGACAAACGTGCGCCACAGGACATGAACGGTACCATCATGATTGTCATTATGCGCTCACGCTCAATGTCTAACGTCCGTGCGGCCATGATGCCCGGCACATTACAGCCAAAACCGACGATCAAGGGCACAAACGCTTTGCCTGGCAACCCTAAGCTGCGCATGAGGCGATCCATAACAAATGCAGCGCGTGCCATATATCCCGAGCCTTCGAGGAAAGACATGCAGAAATACAAAAACCCAATGATCGGAATAAACGTAGCCACCACTTGGATTCCGCCACCGACGCCATCGGCCAGTAACACGCGCAACCATGCGGGTGCACCCAGCCCTGTCAGCAACTGGCCGAAACCATCGATAAAAATCGCCCCCGTAGCAATGTCGAAAAAGTCAATAAACGCGCCCCCAATATTGATCGTGAGGGTGAACGTCAAATACATCACCAGCAAAAACAACGGGATTCCCAGCCACTGATTCAGCACCACACGGTCAATGCGGTCGGAGCCCTTTTCAGCGACCGCATCGCGCCGCCGCAACACGGCGCGACTGACCTTTCGAGCAAAGCCATAACGACCATCGGCGACTAACAAGTCCAGATCCTCACCCAAATCCTCTTCGAGTTGCTGTTTGAGTTTCTGGGCTTTCTCTTGCAGGCCGGGAATTTCGGGTGGATGAGGTAATTCATGCCCCAATAACAACTGCAGACTCATCCAGCGCAACGACGCATCCGGGACACTATGTGCCAGCAGCTCCGAGAGCGTATCAATCGCCGTATTGATTTCGGGGCCATAGTCAATGGTGGCCGAAGGCAGATGAAAATGCCCCATCAGATGTTCGATCGCTTCTTCGAACTCGACCATGCCTTCTTTTCTACACGCAACCGAAGTGACCACCGGGCAGCCCAATTGTTGCTCGAAGGCCTGTAGATCTATTTCATAGCCGAGTTCTTCAGCCACATCCATCATATTGAGGACGACCAACAACGGCACGCGCATTTCGATGAGTTGAGCAGTCAGATAGAGACTGCGCTCCAAATTCGAGGCGTCGATGATATTGATCACAATATCGGCCTTACGCGCTAAAATGAAATCACGCGCGACCCGCTCATCCAGTGAAGGGGCCTCGGAATCCAGAGAATAGGTGCCGGGCAGATCGATTAGATTATAGGTGGCGCCACGAAACTTGAATTGCCCTTCCTTGCGCTCCACCGTGACACCCGGCCAATTGCCGGTACGCTGATGAGAGCCGGTCAGTGCATTGAAAAGGGTGGTCTTACCTGAGTTGGGGTTACCAATAACCGCCAAAGTACCGCTGGTCATGCAACCACCTTGACCATCATCTTCTGCGCCATTCCTGGGCCGATCGCAAGCCGGTTTGAATCCCGCGCAATCACCACTGCGCCCTGCCGGTTGCCGATGACATTAATTTCAACCCCCAAAGGCAATCCCATGCTGAGCAAGCGCTCCTGGGCACGCCGGCCAGCGTGGATAGAACAGAAACGTACCTGAGTACCCGCTGCAATCGAACTTAAGGGTTGACAGCTCTTACGATCAATATGCGCGGGACAGACCGTATTTTCAAACTTCATGCGCGCTCAAAGACAAATGAGAATGGTTTGCATTTTAGGCGAGAAGGGACATCAAGTCCAGAGTTAAATGCCCACTTTCTGCATTAACCCCCAGTAAACCGTCGATCACGACACTCAGTCAATACTCTATCGCATAGGTTTTTTCTATCCTATTGATTTTAATGGATCAATGAACTGAGAATATGGAATTCAGGCAGGCCGGCCACTCGCTTGGCCTCGAATGACGATTTTTCCCACCCTTCATCCTGTTCACGCGATCACTGGTTTGTTGTACCAGGGCAGCCTGAGCATCACTGCAGCGGATTGAGAACGCTCCAAATATAGGCGCTGCTGCTCAGGGGATAAACTTGTTCATAACCGACATGGGCCGAGAGACATTGTAGTTCAGCACTGCCATGTCACGACGTAACAGATCGAGATTCATCGCCATGGTATCCACCGAATAAACCATCTGGCTCATGCGCTGCTGCATCGGGTCCATTGCCGCCAGATAGTTCATTTGGATTGACATGGATTGTATCTCGTTCGTCATGGTCTGCACGTCATTCGTCATGGCAGCAATGCTCAGCGTCAACTGATCGAGACTCTCCGAGAAGGACTCCATATGGCTACCCATATGCGGATCAAAGCTTCTCGCAATGCTGCGCATATCATTGGTCAGGCTGTAGATAAGAAAAAATCCATAACCGGCCAACAAAATGAATGCAAACATGGCAGGATAAACCACCATCTCCCAGCGTCGGGCGCTGCGCTCGAAGGTACTGATGAAACGGTCGACATGATCGTTGCGCCGTTTCTCCTCCACAGCCTTGGACTCCATCTCTGCTTCCAGAGCGACTGCCTCGGCAACATCTTCGATCACTTCTAACGCCTCGAGATCGGCCTCTTGATCTTCGCTCGGTGGTGGTTTTTTTTGGGTCATGCGTTCAATCGCTCCTTTGACTGGAGGCTTCGCGGTTGCCAAGCCAATATCAGTATATTATAAGACTTTAATATCCTATCGCGTTCCCAAATCACACACCCGGTATAGGGTCACTACCAGACAAGCCTGCTCTACGGGCATTTATTCAGACAAGCCAACCCATAGTAAATACTCATTCAGCGGGCCTCTGGGCGCTCCCGCATTGTCATCCTATATTAAACCGATGCAACTGCGTGAATGGCGCCCAGAGACCCGACCACCGGAAGCGCCCCAGAGGTTACGGCCCGGTGTTGCGCCGCGTGGCAAGGACCGGGGCATTGCCGGCGATCCGCACCTTGATCCGTAACCTCTGGGGGCATTCTGTATGAGGCTTCACGATGGATTGTTTTAGCACATCCCGATAATGACCGTTAAATCAGCCGGTTAAACCCATATGTGACACATTCAAAGAATCTAACCAGACTATGGATAAAGCGGAGATGACGGCTGCCAAAACGTAGGCCAGAAAGCATTCAGGCTAAAGGCAGCTCCCTACAGATTGACATGGTATTGAGATTGATGCCACGCCTCGGTGTTGCAGTGCTTGCCAGGGACGCTGCCATGGCCTGCGCACTGCGCCTTGATGCGCAGCATCGCAAAAGCGCTGAGTCCGTCATTTTAAGGAAGCTCTGATTCATTCTGGCGCGAGCAGATTGTGGTGAAAAATCGTCCAGTTGAAGGCGCGGATCGCAGGTAATAGCAGGCTATTGCGAAGATCCGCAACGCAGAAGCAGGCGATTTTGCGCCGCAAGATGCCGTGTTACGTATTGATCAGAGCTTCCTTAAGCTAGACGATGGACTAGTGCTCCAACAAGCGTGATCTGACAGATAACAGAGACATTTGGGGCGGCTTAATCACGTGGGTTTGGACTGCCCTTTAGGACCCGCCGGAAAACTGATAACGCACTGCCGCTTGAAAATTTACGTCGGGGGAGGCGCCCACCAGCGCATCCTCTACGATTGAGAGATCTAAATACGTATCTTGGAGAAACCGCACCGATACCCCGCCGCTAACGTTGATCACGCTCCCCAACAGATTGATCCGGCTTCCTCGGATGACGCGACCATGGTAATCCGCCTGGACTCTGAGTTGCAGGCGTGGACGGGGCGACCATTCCAAGCCCAAGCCGCCAAAAAAAACGTTTTGGTATTGGGGCAGATTCAGCTGGCTGCGGCCAAATCTCGCTAACCCCAGGTAGCCTTGTATCACCCAGTTGGGCAGTAATTGACGCCGCGCCGTGAACCAGTTGCTATAGTCAAAAGCGCCACTGCCGCTCAGCTTGTCCGGATCCCCTGTTGGCAGTTTGAATTGCGTATAGAGCACTGCTCGATCGCGCCCCGAATCCTGCCACTGATACCCCAATAATAGCCTGATGTCCCCTACCGAATGCGCAGCCTGGGTGAAATCAAGCAGTGGCTCACCATTGCGTGTATACCGATAGGCCAATTGATCGCGGGGTACCGACTCGCGCCCCCCGTTCGGTAAGTTCAGTGCACGATGGAAATCAGCAATCAATGCATCGAGCGAACCACCGGAGTGACCAATCAGCGGCACATGCATACCGATGGACCAATCCCGTCCTAAACCCTGATAGAAGAGAAAATCGGTGACATGGGCCTCTCCATCGAAGTAGAGCGACTCGCTTGCATTCGCCTCGATGTTAATGGTATTGCTTTGGTTATAAGCCAGGATCCCCTTGGAATGCCCTGCCTCCGGCAACTCCGTCACCCCTGGCAATGGCAATCCAAACACGAGCACCAGAGGATTCTGATCCCTGACCTGAATCAACTCTGCCTGAACCAAGCCGGGTACGCCCAACAAGCAAAGTATCATCCCCTTCCGGAAAATCCAGTGCTTAATGCGGAATATTGTGTTGTCCATTGTCACTACTCGGTTAGTCATTATCAAGCCGTTGAAAACACCACCGATGACTGCTTGGAGCCCATCCGAGAACAGGGGATGCAGTGAGGGGAAGCCATTTTGAGTCCATTTTTTTGCTCATTTGAGACGAGTAGTTACTCATATTCAACCAGAATGCGTGGAAAAATAGACCATAAGGGCTTGTCCGAAGTAGTCCATCTAGTACATCGTACAGGCTGCTCGGCAAAAATCCGCGAAAAAGCGCAGTGTACACACTGTCACTGAACATTTTGAGCCGATTTTATAACGACTCGATTGTAGACCTGTCGATCGTTGTAGCGTTATTGACGGGTTGTTTAAACCTCACTCATCCTGCCCTCTCCCTTTGAGAGCGACCGAATGTTTAGACAAAAACCGAGGCACCGATTGTGAGGAACGCGCCAGCTGGGCCTTTTCAACAACCGCTAAACGTTTACCCGAACGACGACCTGATTATTCCTGCCACAACGTCTGCGGCGGCGACATACAAGCAGGATTCCGGAATTGACACAAGCAAAGCGACTTCAACGTAAAATTTTACACTTCATCGGCGACTGTGTTTGCCATAATGAATACTAAAGGGCTATTCTCAACCCTACTTCAGTCTGTAAACGCACCTCGCTCATGCCCCGACTAGATGCTTTTTTAAAACTCGCACGGGAACAAGGCTGTTCCGATCTGCACTTGGCAGTGGGGCTGCCACCGCTGATTCGCATGTACGGTGAATTGCTCCCCATTAAATTTCGCAATATTGACCGCAGAGAGCTCAATGCGTATTTGCACGAAGTACTGTCACCGTCACAGGAAAAGCGCTACAAGGCAGGAGAAGACATCGACTTTTCTTATCACTCCGAAGGCATCGGACGGTTTCGCGCAAATTTTTTTCATAAATCCACAGGGCCCGCCGCTGCCTTTCGTTATGTTCCCGAACAGGTGCCGACCATGGCCGATCTGAGTCTGCCGCGGATGCTCAAAGAGCTCCTGATCCATCAGCAAGGCATGATACTCATTACCGGCTCAACCGGAACCGGCAAATCGACAACCCTTGCCGCCTTGATCAATGAACTCAATGTGCAACGTTCCATGAACATTGTGTGCCTGGAAGACCCTATTGAGTTCATTCATAAAACACGTAAAGCACAAATCATCCAGCGGGAAATCGGCACGCATGTTCAGGACTTCGTCGCTGGTCTGCGCGCAGCGCTACGGGAAGACCCCGACGTAATCCTCGTGGGCGAGCTGCGCGATACGGATTCGATTCAGATGGCCATGAGTGCAGCAGAAACCGGGCACTTGGTCCTGAGCACCCTGCATACCACCTCAGCGGTCAAAACCATCGACCGGATTATTGATGCGCTCCCGGCAGAGCAGCGCGAACAGGGCAAAACCTTTCTCGCACAGAATTTACTGGGAGTAGCAACCCAGATTCTCGTGCGCACTGCGGAGGGTCATGGCCGTAAGGCGATCTTTGAAACCCTTGCGATGAACCATGCCATCAGCCGCATGATTATGTCGGACAAGACCCACATGATTCCCTCACAAATGCAAATGGGCAAAAGCCAGGGGATGCAATTGATGGATCAAGCGCTACTCGAAGCCGTGCAAAACAAAGAAATTGACCCGGATGACGCCTACGAATACGCCCTGGAGAAACGCCCCTTCAAACGCTTTGTAACCGATTCGACTTTGATCTCCCCATTCGATGATGAAGCCTTGGATTTCACAAATCATCAACCATCATGAAAGCCATTGACCGCTTACTCGTAGAAATTGTGCGCCAGGATGGCTCGGATCTTCACCTACTCTCAGGCGAGCCCCCCCGGATGCGTCAGTATGGCAAGCTTAATCCGTTGAGGCAGGAAAGTTTGTCTAAAGACATGCTGGAATCTTATCTGTACGAGGTCATACCGGCACCTGCACTTGAAGTGTTCAATGAAACCGATGGGGTCGATTTCTCCTACACTATTCCCGATGTCTCCCGCTTTCGCGTCAATATGTTTCGCTTTATCAATGGCATCGGCGCCGTATTTCGAGTCATCCCCACCCAAGCAAGCAGCATCGATGAACTCGGCTTACCCAAGATCATCAAAGATTTCACGCGTCTGCGCCAGGGTTTGATTCTGGTCACCGGCAAAACTGGTTCCGGCAAAACCACCACACTTGCCGCGATGGTGGACGAAATCAACCGGCGCCGCCATGGACACATCATCACCATTGAAGACCCGATCGAGTTCGTACACGACAACAAACGCTGCTTGATCAGCCAGCGGGAAGTGGGCATACATACACCAAATTTCGCCACGGCGCTGCGCTCAGCATTGCGCGAAGATCCTGATGTTGTACTCGTGGGAGAACTCCGCGACCTAGAAACCATCAGCCTGGCGGTCACCGCTGCCGAGACAGGGATACTCGTGCTAGGAACACTGCACACCAACCGCGCTGCAACGACGGTCGATCGCATCATCAATGTGTTTCCAGCCAAGAAACAGCCCCATGTCCGAGCCATGCTGTCGACCTCCCTGCGCGCCGTAATTACCCAGCAGCTCGTGGAAAAACAGGCAGAACCAGGACAAACGGCCGCCACAGAGATACTGATCAATACGCCAGCTGTCGCCAATTTAATACGCGAAGGTAAAATCGATCAACTCGACACAGTCATGCAGACCGCAACCAGTCTCGGTATGCGGACCATGGACACCGCCCTGATGAACATGCTCGAAACTACACAGATCAGCGCCGATGAGGCACGGGAAAAAGCGTTTCGTAAAGATCTGTTCGATACGCCGTAATGCAGATCCTCTGGTGAGCATCCCTCGTGTTCGCGAGAAGACAAACACGCCACAGCCCGTTAGCGAAACTCATAGTAGGGACAATAGCTGGCGCAAATGCTCACAATGATAGTTACGACAGGTAGCCGAGCGCACGGGGTGAATACGACATAGCCTATCTTCTCCCAAAAACACACAAGGAAATTCTGGTTCATCGAGTTTCACCCGAAGCGCTGGATAGCACTCACGCCGTTGCCAGTTCTGTCGTTCCGGAAACCAGCGGCGGCCCTCCTCAAAATCGACAAAGGCCTCGGCATACTCGATCGGTCGCCCCAAATGCTCGGACCACGCCTCGAGTAATTTGTCCGTCTCTTGAATTGGACCGATAATGTAGTCTCGCGTGTCGAGCTTGCAACATCCCGCCGCCTGTCCTGTGCGGCCAAAGCATTTGCGAACACAGCAATGTGCGATTGCCTGGGACTTGACCTGCTCTGCCGGGGGTAACGCCTCACCCATTACCGATTCGGAAGTTTTTCTTACTCGCACGGTCACTCGCCTTTGGCGACGCTGAATCCGCGCAGGCAACGACCCGCCACTTTGCCAGGAACAACCCCTTCAACTGGATGAAAACTAACGTTGTGCAAAAGCCCTCTCCCAACTCTCGTTACTGTCCTATACTAGTACATCGTCAACATGATATTGACGATGTACTAGAAATCTGTCCAAGACCCGACACAAAAACAGATCGTGTTCATCCAGATTGATAATATGCTCAGACCCTACCCGATCCATTAAGTTCCACTGGCCAACGCGCGGCGTGTGGCTTGCGTAAGCCTTGACTAACCTATGCACGCCATCATACCCACTACTCTCCCACCTCATTGGGTTGAACGCATTCTCACTTTCACTCGCGCTACCGAGATTACGCATACAGAAGTGCTGCAATCTCTCTGGCGAGGGTACGGCGGGATTTTCCGGTTAACATTAGAGGGCTCGAGTCCTGGGAGCCTCATACTTAAGTACGTCTCTCCACCCCCTCAGCAGTCCTTGAGGCTGAATCAGGCGCAGGCAATTTCCCATCAACGGAAATTGAAGTCTTATGAGATCGAGATGTCTTGGTATCGACAGTGGGGGCTGCGCTGCAACCCGCTCTGTCGGATTCCTCAATACTTTGGCAGCGACACACGGGGTTCGGAACATCTGATTCTGCTGGAAGACCTTGATCAGGCGGGATTTGATTTGCGACGGGAAAAGGTCAGCGGGGCGGCGCTGCAGCGTTGCCTGACATGGTTGGCACACTTTCACGCCCGATTCCTGGGTGAGTCAGCCACCGGGCTCTGGCCCATCGGCGGCTACTGGCATCTCGGCACACGCACTGAAGAATTAGCGAGCATGCCCGCTGGCCCTCTTAAAGTCGCGGCGCAAGCAATCGATCAACGACTTAACGCTGCCCGCTACCAGGGAATCATCCACGGGGATGCCAAAGTCGAGAATTTCTGCTTCGCGCCTAACGCCCAATCAGTCGCAGCCGTGGATTTTCAGTATGTGGGTGGCGGATGTGGCATGAAAGACGTCGTCTATTTGCTGAGCGGTCTGCTGGATCATGAAATCGATCCTGTCTGCGCCGCAGAACAAGCGCTGGAGTTTTATTTTGTAGCACTGAAAACCGCTCTCCAGGAAGCACAGAAAGCGCTCGATTTCAACGCACTCGAAAGGGAATGGCGCATGCTCTATCCCATAGCCTGGGCTGACTTCCTGCGTTTCCTGCAAGGTTGGATGCCTGGCCGGTACCGACTCTCGGAGTATGACCAGCAACAAATCGAGCAGGCATTGCGGCTGCTCTGAATCACACTGCGGGCCAAACTGCTTAGTTCATCGCCCAAACTAGGAAAAATACCAATGCCATTTGCAAAGCTCCGTAGTCATTCTTTGAGGCAATCTCTGGCGCGGCCCGACGAACCGTCAGGCTTGCCCCCGCAGGGATGCTGACCGAACAACCCTGCGCGCTTCTGTGATGCCGCACTTTAGCGCTACAGAGCTTGCAAAGGACGCTGGCGTTGCCTGCGCACTGCGCCTTGATGCGCAGCATCACATCACTGCTGAGCCCGTCATTTTCAACTGGACAATGGATTATTTCTTGGGCGCGTACAGATCGGTAATGGTGCCTTCCGCCATTTCGGCCGCAAAATTGAAGGTTTCCGACAGCGTTGGATGGGGATGGATGGTCAAAGCGACGTCTTCAACATCTGCGCCCATTTCCAGTGCCAAAACGGCTTCGGCTATCAGCTCGCCAGCATTTTTTCCCACGATACCTGCGCCCAGCACCCGCTTCGTCTCGGCATCGAACAACGCCTTGGTCAGCCCGTTGGAGGCTCCCATACTCAGCGCCCGACCACTGGCCGCCCAGGGAAACGCGCCACGTTCGTAGGCGACGCCCGCCGCCTTGAGCTGCTCCTCGGTCTGACCGCACCAGGCAACTTCAGGATTGGTATAAGCCACCGAAGGAATGGTACGCGCATCGAAATAGGATTTTTCTCCCGCAATGACTTGTGCAGCCACCTTTCCTTCATGAGTCGCTTTGTGCGCCAACATTGGTTGCCCAACAATGTCGCCAATGGCAAAAATGTGTGGGACATTCGTGCGCTGTTGTTTGTCGACAGGCACAAAGCCACGCTCATCGACGTGCACACCAGCTTTATCCGCATCGATCAACAAGCCGTTAGGGCTGCGACCAATCGCGACTAACACAGCATCGAACCTGTCTTCGGAAGGCGCCTTACCACCCTCAAAGCGGCACAACAGCCCCGCCTCGCCGGGCTCGATAGCTGTCACCTTGGTGCCCGTATAGATGGCCTCGTAGCGACGTTTCACGTCCCGCTCGAAAAGCTTGATCAGGTCACGATCCGCACCCGGCATCAAACCATCGGCAAGTTCCACCACCGTGATTTTAGAGCCCAAAGCCTCGTACACCGTAGCCATCTCCAGGCCGATAATACCCCCGCCTACGATCAGAAGTCGCTCAGGCACAGATGGCAGCGCCAGCGCATCGGTCGAATCCATCACCCGAGGATCGTCCCAGGGAATAAAGGGTAGCTTGGTTACGCGTGAACCCGCAGCAATAATACAGTTGTCAAAGCGAATCGTCTGCTTCGTTTGGTCCCCTGCCTCTACCTCTATGGTGTGCGCTGAGGTAAACCGGCCATATCCCTGGACAATTTCGACCTTCCGCTGTTTCGCGAGTTGCTTGAGCCCCCCAGTTAAGCGAGACACGATACCGTCTTTGTGGGCCCGAATCTTGTCGATATCAATCTCAGGAGCAGCATAGCTTACCCCCACACTGGAGAACGATTTGGCCTCGGTAATAACTTCGGCCACATGTAGCAATGCCTTGGAAGGAATACAGCCAACATTGAGACACACACCGCCAATGCTGGGATACCGCTCGATCAAAACGACTTGTTTACCCAGATCTGCTGCCCGAAATGCGGCCGTGTAACCGCCTGGGCCCGAACCGAGCACCACTACGTCAGCTGACTTGTCGATGTCAATTCCGATAGCATCCGCAGCCTTAGGCGTCTCTGTGACGGGCTGTGACACCGCGGCCTGTCCCGATTGCGTTGAGTCGGCTGTAGGGACTTCGTCGGTTGTTTCCAATGTTAAAATCAAATCGCCTTTCGAGACCTTATCGCCCACCTTGACCCGCACGTCCTTCACTTTGCCCGCGGAAGGACTCGGAATTTCCATGGATGCCTTATCAGACTCCAAGGTGATTAAGGAATCCTCAGCTGCGACCACATCGCCAGGTGATACCAGCACTTCGATGACCTCGACGCCCTCGAAATCCCCAATGTCTGGGAGTTCAACCTTCATTTCTTTGCTCATCTGTTCTCGAATCCCTCTGCTGTTACAGGAGTAAGCGACGTGTATCGGACAATACCCGACTCAAAAAGGACGTGAAGCGTGCACCATCGGCACCATCGATCACGCGATGGTCATAAGAAAGCGAGAGTGGCAGTATCAGTCGTGGCGTAAACTCTGTGCCATTCCAAACCGGTTGCATCTTGGCCCTGGAAACGCCCAGAATTGCGACTTCAGGCGCATTAATAATGGGCGTAAACTGCGTACCTCCAATCCCACCAAGACTCGAAATTGTAAAACACCCTCCCTGCATATCGCTGGGTTTAAGTTTTTTATCCCTGGCCTTACCACTGATCTGACGCAATTCCCCCGCCAACTCGACCAGGGTTTTTCGATCCACATCCCGAATCACGGGCACCACCAATCCGTCGGGCGTGTCGACCGCAATCCCAATATTGTAGTAATGCTTTAAAATCAGATGCTCACCCTCCGCATCCAATGACGCATTGAAACGGGGCAGAGCCTTGAGTGCGGAGACAACCGCCTTGAGTAGAAAAGACACCATGGTGATCTTAATGCCCTGATCGGCATACTCGGACACCATCGATTTCCGGAACGCCTCCAGATCCGTAATATCAGCTTCATCAAACTGCGTGACATGCGGCAGGCTAACCCAATTTCGATGCAGGTTTTTTCCCGTTAGCTTATTGATCTTAGACAATGGCTGCAGCTCGATTTCGCCCCACTGGGAAAAATCGACTGCCGGCATCGGCTCGACAAAAGCCACTCCGGCTGGTTGCGCCAAAGCATGCTTAACAAAGGCCTGCACATCTTCACGCAAAATCCGCCCCTTACGGCCTGAGCCTTCGACTTGCCCCAAATCTACACCAAGCTCGCGTGCGTAGCGGCGCACTGAAGGACTGGCATAAGCATTGGAAAAGCTGACCTCGTCAATCTTAGCGGTGGGTGATTGACGCGCTGGCGCAGCAGCCGGCTGGGTCGCCTCAACGGATGGCTTGGCAGGAGGCGGTGCGGCGGTCGGCGAGCTGCTCGGCTCGGGGGCTGGTGGTTGCGCAGCATCAGGGGCTGACGCTGCCGGTGCGATTTGTGCCGCATCGATTACCGCTATCGTATCTCCCTGGGAAACACGATCCCCCACTTTGACTTTGATCTCCTGGATCACACCCGCTTCCGTGCTTGGAATTTCCATCGAGGCCTTATCGGATTCGAGCGTAATCAAGGAATCATCCAAGGCAACCGCGTCGCCAGGCTGAACCAGAACCTCAATGATTTCTACCTCATCAAAGTCACCGATATCCGGCAAGATGATCTCTTTAGCAGCCATAAACTTTCTCTCTAGGTGGTATCAACAAGACAATTTTCCAATTTATATCATTAGCCTTTCCGACACAGCTAAGCTGCGTCTTGCTTCACAGGAATGGGAGCCCCCCAGCCATTGTTTTGAGCGTCTGTCCGAGCCAGAGAGGCTTCTGTGGCGAAGCTGAGATGGGTTGAATACCCTCCTGGTTCTCAGTCCATAGCACAACTATTTGCCTCAAATCAGGGGGAAATCCAGCTCAAATCAACTTTCCTTCACCACGGCTCCTGCGCTCAGACAGCTTCCTAGAACATCGTCTCACTTAAAATCTCGGACTCAGCGCTTTTGTGCTGCTAACGGTGTCGGGCACCAAGGCTGTGTCGATCTGCCTCCCCCGAGCCTCAACATACCGCTTTTTGGATATACAAGGTTGTTGAAAAACTCTCAGCTGGCACGATCCAGCGTTAATTG
>JANTGD010000036.1 GCA_024763135.1 Thiotrichales bacterium
AAGCTCTTGGTGCACCTGGCAAATCAGAAAAACCTCTCATCACCAATAAGGTGACCACGAGTTTTTCCGATTCACCATGCACATCAATATCTTACGCATCTTTTTTGCGCCCAACTGAGGTTTTTAGGATAAAGGAAGCTCTGATCAATTCGAAACACGGCATCTTGCAGCGCAAAATCGCCCACTTCTGCGTTGCGGATCTTCGCAATAGCCAGCTATTACCTGCGACCCGCGCCTTGAACTGGACGATTTTTCACCACAATCTGCTCGCGCCTGAATGAATCGGAACTTCCTTAAATGACGCAAATGTGCACGAAAAAGCCATCAAGAAATATTCTAAACTCAATTTAGCGCTGAGCACGCGCGTCATGCGTGAGAAATTTCATGAGATCAAGCAGAATCAGTTGCTTCTGGCGAGGCGCAACATCAATAGTATCCCATTGATACTGACCGTTAGCCAAACGCTCTCCGCGACGCATAGAAATGTGGCTGATAAAAACCTTGCTGAAATTATTATCGCGTTCGAGCCGCATACGATATTGGTCTCTTGTCTCCGGATTTCGCCTTCCCTTTTTATCCAGCGCGCTCATCCAGTCAGTGGTAATTACGCCCGTGCGCGGATCTGAAACAATAAGTGGGACGTTCTTTTCTGCCCAATAGGTGACCAGCAGATTCCAAATCTCTTCCGGGGGAGCATTGATCTCTAACCAACTGATCCCATCCTCATCGTGCATAATGACGTCTTTTTGCGCCAGCGTTCTCCGGGTCAATCGCGGTTGTGACTGCACGGCACTTCGAGCGCGATCCGATAAATCGTCGATACCTGGAATCGAAAAACGGGGATCCCGTTCCGGCAAAGATAATCCTGGCGGCGCAACCAAGGGTTCCAGTACGCCGGTTTGTCCATGCACTTCGGGCTTTTTTGCATTGCTGGAGCAGCCAATCAGCAGCACTGCACCAAGTCCAAACAAAGTGGCGCGAATCAAGAGGAAGCACCTTGTAACACGATGCCCGCAGACTCCAGGCTAGTCCGGAGATGCGCTCGATACTGGGGCGCCAGTGGCGTCAATGGCAAGCGGATCGCCGGGCCAATCAGTTGCATTTCATACAAAGCCCACTTGACGGGAATGGGATTGGATTCGAGAAACAAATCCCGGTGCAGACCTTCGATAACGGAGTCGAATTCTGCCGCTAATTCGGCATTGCCGGAGCACGCTGCCTGAGTCATCAAGTGCATCCCTCGGGGCGCAACATTACCCGTCACGGTGATCACGCCTTGACCACCGCGCAACAAAAACTCACGAGCGGACGCATCGTCTCCACTATAAAGTGCAAATTCATCGCCGCAAAGTTCGCGATGACGCGCCACTCGTGCCAAATCGCCCGTCGCATCTTTCAATCCGACAATGCCCTCGACTTCGGCAAGCCGGCCAACCGTTTCGGGCAACAAATCGCATGCGGTGCGACCAGGCACATTGTAAAGGATTTGTGGAATATCCACGGCCTGAGCAATCGCTTTATGATGCAGGTACAAACCCTCCTGCGTGGGTTTATTGTAATAAGGCGTTACCAGCAACGCCGCATCTGCACCAGCCTCTTTCGCACATTCGGTCAATGCGATCGCTTCGGTGGTCGAATTGGCACCGGTACCGGCAATCACGGGAATACGTCCCTTAACCAGCTCGACCGTCTTGCGTATGACCGCGCAATGCTCAGGGAAATCCAGCGTCGCTGATTCTCCCGTCGTTCCTACAGATACAATGCCATCGGTTTCGTTCTCCAGATGAAAGTCGATGAGACGGGCGAGTGCGTCCTCATCGACGGCGCCGTTTTCTTGCATGGGGGTCACCAGCGCGACCAGACTACCCTCTATCATCAAACTGCCTTCCACACTAAAAACGTGCATGATACTGAGCAGCTCTCTGGCTCTCAAGTTCGATTTGTGCTGTGCAGAGCGGTACGCGAGGTGTTTACCTTTTCGCTGGAACGCAGTTATGTTAAAAAGTCCTGCATCCTCCCATTCTTGGAAACCACAACCATGTCTCATGTTCAAGTAGGTGAACCCGCACCTGATTTTTCACTCGAAGCCACAGGTGGCAAGACCATTTCGTTATCCGACTTCAGGGGTAAAAAGAACGTCGTGCTGTATTTTTACCCGAAAGACAATACACCCGGCTGTACCACTGAAGGCCAGGATTTTCGCGATCATTACGCGGAATTCGAGGCAGCCGACACGGTGATTCTAGGCGTCTCGAGAGACAGCGTCAGAACCCATGAAAACTTCAAATCCAAACACGAGTTCCCGTTCGATCTGCTCGCTGACCCTGACGAACAGGCCTGTAAGGCCTATGATGTCATCAAAGAAAAGAATATGTACGGTCGTAAGTCGCTGGGTATCGAGCGCAGCACCTTTCTGATCGACAAAGATGGCATCCTGAGACAGGAATGGCGCAAGGTAAAAGTCAAGGGCCACGTCGACGCAGTCCTCGAGGCAGTCCGCGCTTTGACAGACGATTGATCGAGACACTGACGAGAATTGAAACGGCATACCGTACAGTGCACGGACATTTCAAGCCGTTTCGATTTCAACTGAGCATGCTTGACTTGTGACCACCTGAGTCTGTTCGCCAGCCTGTTCTTAAACAGCATGCCACACCATAAGAGACGCCATCCTCATGCATAACAAATCGATTCCCGAAGGCAGACGACGCCTGTATGTGCTCGACACCAATGTTTTAATGCACGACCCAACGGCGCTGTTTCGCTTTGAAGAGCATGATATTTTTTTACCGATGGTGGTACTGGAAGAGCTTGATCGCGGCAAAAAAGGGGTCTCCGAAGTAGCCCGGAACGTACGCCAGGTGAGCCGTTTTATCGATGAACTCATGACGCATGCCAGTGAACAGGCGATTGAACACGGTCTCGATCTGAGCAACTATACGCAACTCGACGATGTGGCCGTCACCGGTAAGCTCTTTTTTCAAACCGAGGTACTGGCTGAAGAACTGCCCCCTACGCTACCGGGGCACACGGCCGACAATACCATTTTGGCAACTGCATTGGCGCTGCGCGAGCAGATGCCCGATGTAGCGATCATTCTGGTATCTAAGGACATCAATCTCCGCATCAAAGCAGCGGTTTTGGGCGTGCACGCAGAAGACTACTTCAACGACCGCGTCCTGGAAGACGTGGACTTGCTCTATCGCGGTTTGGATCCCCTGCCAGAAAACTTTTGGGATGCACATTCTAAAGCCATGGATTCCTGGCAGGAAGAAGGGCGCACCTTCTATCGTCTGAGCGGTCCCGCGACTGAAAACTGGTTCCCCAATCAGTGCCTCTACCTCGAAGCACCCAAGGAAAATCGCTTCGAAGCCATCGTCCGGGAAGTGCATAAAGACCACGCCATAATTGAGACTGCACTGGATTTTCGGGCACCCCGGCATACTGTTTGGGGCATCAATGCGCGCAATCTGGAACAGAATTTTGCGCTCAATCTGCTCATGGACCCAGATGTCGATTTCGTCACCATGGTTGGCCCGGCCGGCACTGGCAAGACCCTTCTTGCACTAGCAGCGGGCCTGGCACAGACGCTCGAAGAAAAACGCTTCAAGGAAATTATAATGACGCGCGTGACCGTGCCCGTAGGCGAGGATATCGGCTTTCTCCCAGGCACCGAGGAAGAAAAAATGACCCCCTGGATGGGGGCCCTGATGGACAATCTCGAGGTATTGACAAATACCGACGGCGCGGGCGAATGGGGACGAGCCGCGACCAACGATCTGCTACAAAATCGCATAAAGATCCGCTCCTTGAACTTCATGCGCGGCCGCACTTTTCTGAATCGCTTCATTATTCTCGACGAAGCCCAAAATCTCACTGCCAAGCAGATGAAAACCCTCATCACGCGAGCCGGCCCGGGTACGAAAGTCGTCTGTATCGGTAATATTGCGCAGATCGACACACCTTACTTGACCGAGACCACTTCGGGACTCACCTATGTGGTAGATCATTTCAAATCCTGGGACCATAGCGGCCATGTGACGCTCATGCGTGGAGAACGCTCACGCTTGGCCGACTACGCATCCCGTCAGCTGTAAGAGATCGTTGCAGCTACTAGTGGACCCGATTTCCACATTGCGCGGCTCGCTTCCACGCTGCTCTATTTGAGTGGGTCTGGCCACCGTCTTGTGGCGTGCGTCTTGCACCCGGGCTTCTCACGACGAGCCGCGCCCCCCTTCGCCAGGGTCAATCCAGGAGCCTGCCCCAGAATAGGGGCCGTGGCGATGGTGGAAGTCATTTTGAGACCATTTATTGCTCATTTGAGGCAAAAAGTGGCTTATATTCAACGAAAATGCGCGAAAAAGTGGGCCAAAAGGGTTTTTCCGCATTAGATCAGTAGGTCATCTATTCTCGGACAGGCTTCTAATACCTACTGGCAAAAATAGCCATGCAATTTGTAAAGCGCCAAAGGCATTCTTTTCGACAATGTCGGGCACAAACCGACGAGCCGTCAGGCTTTTCCCCCTTCGCCCACCCCACGGACTCTGCTCACTCGTTCTTTTGGCTCGTTTTCTTTGGGCGAACAAAGAAAACGCACGCCGACTTTGAAAACACTCACCCCTGCACCTCAATGCTCTGCTCGTCTTCGGCATTGGGCGCAGAGGATTCTTCCGAAGCATCCCCACGCTCTTCCCGTCCGGCCCAAACATTCAGTACTACCTGGACGACGGTTGCCAAAGGAATCGCAAAAAAGACCCCCCAAAGCCCCCAAAGCTCCCCAAAGACGAGCACCGAGGCAATAATCGCGATAGGGTGCAGATTGACCATCTCGGAAAACAGCAACGGGACCAGCACATTCCCATCAAGAAACTGGATCACTGTATAGGCGATCAATACATACAGAAACTGATTGCCAAAGCCCCATTGAAAATACGCGATCAAGGCGATCGGCACCGTTGCAATCGCTGCCCCAACATAGGGAATGATGACCGACAATCCGACCAGAAAGGACAACAATAGCGAATAATTCAGCCCGAGCGCCAAAAAGGTAATATAGGTCACCCCCCAGACGATCATGATTTCCGCGAGTTTCCCCCGCGTATAGCCGGCAATCTTGGCATTCATTTCCATCCAGAAACGCATTGCCAAGTGCCTATCCTTGGGGAGAAAGGTCGCTGCCCAGCGGAACAATTGATACTTGTCCTTAAGTAAAAAGAAAATCAGCACCGGCACGAGTACCAGATAAACTAAGATCGTGATGATATTCATCACCGATGACACCGAGACCGACACCACGGTCTGCCCCATGCTACCAACTTCTGAACGGACCTGATTAATAATGGAAACGATGTCTTCCTCCGATACCAGCGAAGGATACCGTTCAGGCAGTTGCAACAGCAGCAACTGACCCCGTTCAAGCATCTGCGGCATTTCGGAGAAGAACTGTCCTGCCTGCTTGATCAAAAGTGGCATCAGCCACACGAGCACTGCCAATACCAATGTCATAAATGCAACAAACACAATGGTCACACTCAACACATGGGGCAGGCCGAGGCGGGTCAGGCGCACCACAGCACCATCGAGAATGTAAGCAAACACAAGTGCGGCAATCAACGGCGCGAGCACATGGCCGGCAAACATGACTATCGCAAAGCCGAACAGCAATAGCAGTGCCAGGAGCGCAACTTGGGGATCTGAAAAATGTCGCTGATACCACTCGCTAATAAATTTGATCATGACGATTGCGCCGTGAATTCTTGGTACAGTCGCGAAAACAACGCCTCCAGCTCATCGATTACCTCGCTGGCCGGACGCCCTTGCATGACATGTTCGGTCATCAGCGCTGAGGTATCACTGAACACCAGACTACGATCAATCATGGGATACGTTTCCGCGAGACGTCGTATGGCCGCGATCACAGTTTCCTGCGCTGGACGGGAAATGGCTATTGGTTCCATCGGCTTGGACGGCACTTCAACTCCTACGGCCTCCGTCCGTTGGGCAAGAAATTCCGCAAAATCGAGTAACGATTGGCGCCTTTGCGCATCCAACTGATCGAAACAGTTGATTAAACGCTCGCGTAACTCACTGGTTGAGCAAGACGCAGTCACGATGCCTCTTGTCGACAGTAGTCGCGCGCAAATTCCAGGAGCTTTTCTGTCGCAGCATGCCGAAACTTCTGGCGCTGACGCACAAAAGAGAAGGGCCGCGTCAGCGGCGGATTGAGCGGTACAGCGCAAAGGCTGCCCAAGGCCAGCTCTTTGGAGATTGTGGCTTCCGACAGGATCGAGATGCCCAGGCTTGCTTCAACAGCGCCTTTGATCGTCTCCGGGCTGCCCAATTCGAGACACACATTCAAACACTGGTTGGCGGCCAGGTACTCCTCTAGATAGGCTTCGACAACCCCCCGTGTCCCGGATCCCTCCTCACGACAGATAAAGGGATAGCGGGCCAGCTGATCTGCAGTGACCGAAGGCTGCTTGCACAGATCGTGTCCAGGCGGCGCAATGACTACCAGTTGATCGTGCCGGCAAATCTCCACCAGCAAATGCCGATTCTGCACCGTGGCTTCGACAATCGCCAGATCAATGGCATTGTCCGCAACCATCGCGACGATACTCTCCGAATTAGACACTTTGAGACTCAGGCCAATCTCCGGATGAGTGAGTTTGAACTTACCCAACAGGACCGGCAGCATGTACTCCGCCACGGTGGTACTTGCGCCAATCGTCAACACCGCCCCCTCTTCACCGGTCATCTCCTTCACACAGCCTTCCAGCTCATCATAGAGTTCCAGAATCCGCTGCGCATACTGATAGACCCGCTCCCCTGCCGTGGTCAACATGACCCGGTTGTGGGTACGATCGAACAGACGGGTATTGAACTGCTCCTCCAACTGCCTGATTTGAAAGGTCACTGCAGGTTGCGTCATATGCAACACTTCGGCCGCGCGCGTAAAGCTCAGCATTTTGGCCACGGTATGAAAAACTTGTAACCGTTTATCCGCCAACGATAGATCCCTCTCAAGTACGATAAGAAAATTTTATTATAGCGAATCCGCGCCTGACTGTCCCGGGGATTCATCTGTCCAAATTCCGCCGCCTTACAGAAGCCGTCGCGACGACTTGATCCAGCTCGCGCTTCCGCTGTTGCTTGGTACTTCGCCCTAAAGTCACTCTGTCTCCTGGCCGATAGCTGCTGTAAAAATCATGGACACAGGCGCATGCTATCTACGGACACTCTCTCAAGCATTTTTCTGGTCGCGCAAATCCTCTTTGTGGTTGCGGCGATAGTATTCGCCCTATCAGCCATCGATGATCTGCTCATCGATGCGTTCTTTTTTTCCCGCAAGCTGTATCGAAAATTCCTGGTTGAACCAAAGTACAAGCCACTGAGCGTCAACGACCTGTTGCGGCCCGACGAAAAGCCCCTGGCGCTGATGTTACCTGCCTGGCAGGAGGCGGACGTGATCTACAGTGCCGTCAAGAACCTGATCAGCACCATCGACTACAAAAACTATCAAATCTTCATTGGTGTCTATCCCAACGACGCAGAAACAGGTGCCGAAGCCGATAAACTCTGTGGCGAATTTGGCAATGTTCACAAAGTGGTCACCGGCGCACCGGGCCCCACCTGTAAAGCGGACTGCCTGAACGAAATCATCGCCTACATCTTTCAGGTTGAGCAACTGCAGAACATCCAGTTCGCGGCGGTCATCATGCAGGATGCGGAAGACGTCGTGCATCCCTGGAGTTTCAAGCTATTCAACTATTTGATTCCGCGCTTCGATCTAGTGCAGATTCCGGTGTTTTCCCTGCCGCGCAAATGGTACGAAATTACCGGGGGTCATTACATGGACGAATTCGCAGAATTTCACTCCAAGGAAATACTCGTTCGCGAACAGTTTGCAGGGGTTGTACCGGGTGCTGGGGTGGGTACCGCTTATTCCAGAAAAGCACTGAATTTTGCCGGCGCAAGTGGCGAATATTTCAGCACGCATTCGTTAACCGAAGACTATGAATTTTCTTTCCGCATGCGTGACGCGGGTTTGAAAATGGTCTTTGCACGCGTGCCATTGTCTCGCCGCATTACGGGTGAGTCCAGCTCGAACCAACGCGAACAAATCGACTTTATTGCAACGCGCGAGTATTTTCCCAATCGTTTTTGGGCATCGGTTCGCCAAAAGACTCGCTGGACCATCGGTATTTCATTTCAAGCCTGGAAAAGCTTTGGCTGGAAAGGTGATTGGAAAACGAAATATCTGTTTTGGCGGGATCGAAAAATGATCTTTTTCAGTCATGCCATCGCCTTGGGATTTTTATCCATTCTGATTTTTCTCGCCTATACTCTGTACCACTCCACCACACGAGATGCCTACGAGTTCGCGCCGATCCTGAGCGAGGGACACCCATTCTGGTACGTCGTCTATTTTAATATCGCTGTGATGCTGTACCGGATCGTCCAACGCCATTTTTGGACCCACCTATACTATGGCTGGCGGGCGCTACCCATGGTCACTCTGCGCTATGTCTGGGGTGGGCTGATCAACTATCTTGCCATTACGCGTGCCACCAAGATTTTTCTCAAACACCTGATTTCCGGCGAAACCATCGGTTGGGATAAAACCGCTCATGACTTTCCAGAAGCGGAAAACGAACTGAAAATCCGCCAGAAACTGGGGGATATCCTGATAGAGCGAGGCCTGTTGACACCGGCGACCTTGCACTCGGCATTGGAGCAACATCAGGCTGAACAGATCCCACTTGGCCAAGTCCTCCTCAAACGCGGCATTATCAGTGAAGAAGAACTGAACGACTTACTCGAAATCCAGTCAGGCGTCCGGAGTTTTGCCAGTCAGCAAACGCTCGAACGCCCTGCGCAGCCCAGTGCACCGAAACAATCCTCAGCGCCTGATGAAGGCCCTGCGACAGCTGAACTGGGAACCCCTGCAAAGGTAATTCCTTTGACTCAGGCGAAACGACGCAGCACCAACCCTGCGCTGCACACAACAGCTGAACAACCGGTGCCATCGATCGCACCCCGCAACGAGGATATCCCGACGCTAACAGACAAGGTCAGCGCGCTACCGCGCCACCAGCAACACCTGAATGCCCGCGACAAACTACTGGTTCGCACCCTAATGGCTAAATTTTCCGCCAAGGAAGCGGATGTACTGCTACTTTTCGATGAGGCCAATACCAAAGGAATCCCTATCGATCATTACCTCGTCAGCGAAGGTTTGATGTCTTCGTTTGTCATGGAGTTCGTCGATTCAGTTTCCAGAGACCACAACAAATATCAAAACAATCAAGGATAACAGGATGTTGCCCCCTTTGTTTCTCACTCAGGATAAACTGAGATCTGCATTTTCGCCGTGCATGATAATAAAAACGGGTGGATTGAACCTTGCTTTGCTGCTAACGCCGCTGCTCGCCATCCTCTTCGCAATACCTCTGCACGCGGGAACTCCATCCACGCCGAGTTCGGAGTCAGCGTCGACAGTCAGCGATTATGACGCGCTATTGCACTCGCAGATCAGCGCCTTGGAAAGCCAAGGTAAAAAATGGAGTCGCCGACGCGCCTACCCCTACTTGCATAAGGCGTATCGCTTGCTGGCAGACGGGCACCCGGCTGCGGCGGTTGACGAATTGGAAAGCTATCTCCGCAAAGTTCCCGACGATCCAAACGCCTTGTGGCAGCTGGCAAATCTACTGGCCGAGCAGAAACAGTATGCAGCAGCGACGCAGGCCTATCAGCGTTTATCCGCGATACTCCCGCAATTTAGCCCCGCACAATTGAAAGCAGCCATCAGTCAGAAAATGCTCGGCCAGTCCACCGCAGCCGATCGCCTGTTTCGGCAGGCTCTGGAAACGGGGCATTTGACCCCCGGAGATCAAGACTACGCGCTACGGGAATTGGTGGCCCTTGCCCTAAAAGACAAACGCTATGCTGGCGCCATGCACTATTTGCAAACGCTGCTAAAGGCTCAGCCCGAAGATCCCTCGTTACTGCACCAAGCTGCAATTATAGAGACCAAGCTCAAACACCCTGATAAAGCTGCAGCGTGGTTGGAGCACCTCCTTGCGGTAGATGCAAACACTGAAAAAACTGCTGAGATTCTTGAATCCTTGGTCTATCTCTATGGGCAAAGCTCACGCAGCGATGTCGTTGCGCGCCTGGACACTTTGAGACAACGCCACCGTTCTGCGTTTCACCGTTGCCCGCTGGCGTTGCAGGCTGCGTACCGCTATGTCGCAAAGCAAGCGTATCAGAATGCATTTGATGTACTCGCGCAAGCCGATGCAGGACAACGCCAATGTGGTGACCGCTATCCCAGCTATCTCGAGACGTTCTTATCCAGCGCATTGCATCTCGACGAACAGGGCATTGCCAATCGCATTTTGGATCAACTAGTGCAGCTTGCGAACAACGATTCGGACAGAAGTCGCTGGTTGACCATGAAAGGGAATTTGAGCTTCGCGCATCAGCAATTGCCTGCTGCGTTGACAGCCTATCGCGAGGCAGCAGCGGCAGAACCCAATAAAGCGTTGCGCGAAAAAGCCAGCGAGGTGGCTTGGCAACTCAAGGATTACGCACAAGTCACTGAGCTGGCAGCGCAATCACCCCAAAGTCTGCAAGACCCAGATCAACTGGCGCGCTTGTGCGTGGCGTTGCGCGCGCAGCACAAGCCGCGCAAAGCACTGGACTGTTACCTGCAAATGAGCCGGTTGACACCGAAGCAAGTGGACCCACACCTTGTTGCCGCCGAGCTTGCGCACCAGCTCGATCAGCCTGCACAGGAAATCAAGAGCCTGCAGGCAGCCTATGCGCTGGCACCCGATCCGA
Organism: Thiotrichales bacterium; assembly: GCA_024763135.1. Classification (GTDB taxonomy): domain Bacteria; phylum Pseudomonadota; class Gammaproteobacteria; order UWMA-0217; family UWMA-0217; genus JANTGD01. The sequence continues at coordinate 10,846 of JANTGD010000036.1, forward strand.
CGCTAGGGGTGAATATTGGTTATCGATTAAAGGCCATCGATCCCCAGGCGGCGCATGACTGGTTTGCACGACTCGATACGCAACCCGGGCAAAGAGTCGCGCCCCTAGCCCAACTGGAGCTGCTATATGCAGAGAAGGACGCAACCACCATCGTCACGCTTGCAACCGAGCTGCTGCAACATCCAGAGCAACTCACACGGGAACAACGTATTGCCATCAATCGCAAACTGGCGCTTGCGCATGATCAACACAAGGCCTACAAGCGTGAAGCCAATGCCTGGATAAGGGCCTATCGCCTGTCAGGTGCCTTCAATGATCTATTAAATATTGTCACCACCTTCTACGCAGCCGAAGACTATGCAAAAGCAGCCAAGGTGCTACAGCAGATCGATCCGGCGCGGGTTCCGGCAGATAAGCGGGCATATTTTCAGAGCTTGGCAGGTGCTACCTATACCAAACTGCAAGACTATCCCAGAGCAGAAGCGGCACAACGCGATTTAGTAGCCATCGAACCCACGGCGCAAAACTGGTTCGATCTGGCGATGACTGAATTAAAACTCAACAAAACCGCCGCTGCCGAACATGCCATCGACGCAGCGCTCGAACTGGATCCCAACAATCAGACCTATCGGCTCAACAAAGCGTACATCGCAGGTAACAACGAACATTACGATGTCGCATTGAATATTCTTACCGCGCTGCCAGAACAGGATTTCGATTCCAAGCTCAATGAAGACACTGCCTATCTTGGTTTGAAAGCCGGTAATCAGAAACTTGCCGCGCAGTACTTTCGCAAAGCGCTGGATAATTCAGCTAAGTCATCGGCTAAAGATAGACCTCAAGCAGACATGAAACTGCTAGCCATTCGCGATACGTTGCGCCAGTTAGAATCAGGCTATCGGGTGCAATTCGCTCAGGTTGGCTGCTTTGGAGCGTCTGCCTGCCAACCCAGCGCGGCGCTGCAGGAATCAGAATCCGGCTACGGTTTTGGCAATCTCCGTCTGTTCTACAGCCTGACTCCCCGCCTGACCGCCAGCACGGGTTTAATATGGAACAACAAGAACGACAGTATCGAACCACTTGGGAAAAGCAGCAGCGGCGCTATTGGGCTGGTTTATAGTCCGCTCCCAAAAACCAATCTCAAACTTTCGGTTGATCGATTGATCAAGCTTGGCGATCTGGGTCAGGACAATACCTTGCTTCGAGCGGCATGGTCGACCGTCCCCGGTGGAAAAGACGCGCAGTCTCGTGGCATCTACCAACACGTCTATGCCGAAGCAAGCGCGCTCCTGGAAAATAACAAGGAAAAACAACTATTCCTCGAGGGACGTACGGGTATATTTCTGCCCAATAAAACCGTTAGCTTGCTGACGCCTTACCTTTATGGCCAACTCAGAGGTCAGTCTGCAGAAACCCAGGACTATGTTGCAGCCGAAGCAGGCTTCGGTATCTCCGCTACAGTCAACCATATGCAGGATAAGTACAAAGGCGCTCGCGCGCAGTCTACGCTGTTCGCAAAAACAGGTGCGGAACTCTACAATTCCGCCACCGACGAAGACCTGCGCGCGCTGGTTGGTTATGAATTCAGCTACCATTGAGCATTGAATCACACATGCCGCGCTTACTGTTGATCACCTCATTCTCAATCGTGCTGCTGGGGCTCATTGCACAGGCATGCGTACGTCACCCTGCCCAGTCCGCTCCTGGCGTCGAAACCTGCCTGGTCGATAGCGCCGATACGACTTTTCTGCAACTCTGGAATCGCCACAGCCGGTTACGGGAACGGCACTGGCAGCAGTTCTTTCAGCACCTTAAGTCACTTGGCTTCGAGCATGTCATTATTCAGTGGACACAATATGCGCAATATCGTTTTACCGAAGGTCAATACGCCGTCATGCGACACTTACTCGCAGCCGCCGCAGATGCCAAGATCACCTTAACGATAGGGCTACAGTACGACCCCGATTTCTGGCAACGCGTCGCCTCTTCTGACCCGGCGGACCTACGCACCTACTTAAAACAGCGTCTTGACATACAAACCACGTTAATCGAATCCCTGGCAGCACTGCAAGCGCGTGACCCTAACTATCGAGCGCTTGTGAAGGGTTACTATGTTTCTGATGAAATCGACGACAGCAATTGGTCATCAACAGAGAAACGCGCCGCCTTCGCAAGGTACCTTCATTCGCTTCATGATCGTCTCAGCCACAAATTAAATGCGAAAAGCCTCTCAATCTCAGCGTTCTCCAATGGCATTTATCCACCAAAAAACTATGCTCAGTTCCTCGCAGAGTTACTGAAGAACAGTAGTATAGAAAAACTCTTATTCCAGGATGGTGTGGGCGTCAAAAAATTGACCGAGGAACAAAGTGGCAATTATCTGGTCAATCTTATCCAGGAACTCGAACCCAGTATTCAGGTGCAGCCCATAGTCGAAGTCTTTATACAGGAGAACAAAGAGCAGAAGTTTTCCGCGCAACCTGCCACTGTAGAATCAATCGTATCTAGGCTAAATAGGCTGCTGGCTCTTGATCACGGAGAAATCGCCATATTCAGCGCGCCTGATTACTTGCTTCAAAACATGTCTGGTGATTTGACTGATTTGGGCAAATGGTGGCTACGACAAAACCATTACTGTAAAAATCATCCATACAACAAAAAATTATGAGAGAAAGGGGAATACCCAGGCAGCACACTACGACTGTACACGAGTTATTTAACAGGCTGTTAAGGAAGCTCTGATCAATACGTAACACGGCATCTTGCGGCGCAAAATCGCCCACTTCTGCGTTGCGGGTCTTCGCAATAGACAGCGATGACCTGCGATCCGCGCCTTGAACGGGACGATTTTTCACCACAATCTGCTCACGCCAGACTGAATCAGAGCTTCCTTAATTGCCGGGTTAACAGTACATCTCGAAAACAATCACGCAAGAGCTATCGTAAAACCCGTTGAAGTGCGATCGCCTCAATGGTGCGTAGAAGAATAAACGAGAATCATTTTAAGAACCGCCAATCATCTGAGGCATTACTATCATGAGACATTTTTTCATATTCGCGCTAGTCGTCACCGTGATCACCGCCTGCGGTGGCGGAAGCACGCCAGACCAGCCCAAAACAGATACATCAGCTGCTGCGGTCGATGCTGCGAACAATGATCTACGAGGCAAGAGTGGCGCCATCGTGCCACAGCCCGGCACCGGCATGCCAGAGGGAAAAAAAGTGCTGATACTGCACGATGCCTCTGGCCCCTACGGACACGTCGGCATTGAATATTCGATTCTGCTCGCCAATCTACTGGGACATTTCAACGCGGATGTCAGTATCAAACCTGTGGGAGAATACTCAGCCGGAGCAGCGGGGAACTACGCTGTGACCTTTTATATCGGCTCAACTTATGAAGAACGGAACTATCTCAGTACACAATCCGCAGCACTCGATGCTTATGATCAATTCATCGACGATGCAGGCACGGGTAACTACAAAATTGCCTGGTTTAACTACAATATTTGGCGGCTCAATTGGGACTATGATGCCGTACATGGATTTGGCGCTTTTGCCAATCGCTTCGGCTTTTCTTTCAAAGGCATAGAAAATAACCAATACAATCGCGTCAACTATAAGTCTGTCGAGTTACACAAAGGGGTTGTAGTTCATCCCAATCCCGGCGCGAATCTCGCAGGCTGCTATCCTGAAGGCACAGGAGCCTATGCCTGTGCACAGGAAATGAATATTCTGACTATCACCAAACCTGAGCTAGTCAAGGTCTGGGCGACCGCATACTCAACAATTAATACCGAAGCCACAGCACAACCGTACGTGCTTGAGGCAGGTAATCTTTGGTATTTTGCCGATATCCCCTTTACCTATTTCTCGGAGGAAGATCGCTATCTCGCGCTTGCAGATTTATTGCATGAAATTATGGAAAGCGGCGTACCGGACGGTGTGGCAAACACCGCCATGGTTCGCTTCGAAGACGTGAGTCCTGCGATTGACCCTAAAGACCTGGATGCGGCAGCCAAACTGCTGGAAAACTATAAAATTCCTTTTGCTGTCGCCACCGTTCCCTTGTACGTTGATCCTTTGGATCTCAATCCCGACGACGGTGGGAACAATCAAATTCGCTTACCGGGTTCCGACGTAGGCAAAGTGCTGAAAAAATATTACAAAAAAGGACTCGCAAATATCATCCATCATGGCACGACGCATCAATGGAGCGATACACCGAACCCTTATAATGCCGTGACCGGGGACGACTTCGAATTTTTTCGTGTGACCATTAATCCTGACAATTCATTGAATTTTCTAGGCGCCGTCGATGACGATTCCAGCAGCTGGGCAATCGACCGAATGCAGATGGGTAAGCAACTCATTCAGTATACCGGGCTGGCGCCCTTCGCCTGGGAAGCGCCACACTACATGGCAAGTGAAACCGATTATCTGGCAATCAACTCCGAATACCCGGTACATTATGGGCGCATGTTGTACACCAGCCCTGCCGCCGCTGACCGGTTTATTGGACAATTCTTTCCCTATGTCATCGAAAAAGATATTTACGGCTACCGGCAACTGCCCGAATCGATCGCGAATATAGAACCCGAACCATTTGCTGGTTACCGATCACTGTTTCCTGCAGACTTGATCCGACATGCGCAAAAGCTCAAAGTGGTCAGGGATGGGGTCGCCAGCTTTTTCTATCATCCCTATCTGGGCACGCAGTACCTGGACGATGTAATCAAAGGCCTTAAAGCCGAGGGCTACAACTTCGTTGCGCCCTGCACACTCGCTCAGTATTGTCCGTAACGATCACTCGGTAAAAGACACTGGCACGCTGCATGTCGTCATCCTAAAAACCTCAGTTGGGCGCAAAAAAGACGCGTAAGATATTGGTGTGCATGGTGAATCGGAAAAACTCGTGGTCACCTTATTGGTGATGAG
>JANTGD010000037.1 GCA_024763135.1 Thiotrichales bacterium
TCGTGAGACAGTTCGGTCCCTATCTGCCGTGGGCGTTTGAGAATTGAGAGGAGCTGCTCCTAGTACGAGAGGACCGGAGTGGACGTACCTCTGGTGTTCCGGTTGTCACGCCAGTGGCATTGCCGGGTAGCTAAGTACGGACGGGATAACCGCTGAAAGCATCTAAGCGGGAAGCCCCCCTCAAGATTAGTTCTCACTGGAGACTTGATCTCCCTAAAGGGCCGTTGAAGACTACGACGTTGATAGGCTGGGTGTGGAAGTGCAGTAATGTATGAAGCTAACCAGTACTAATTGCCCGTGAGGCTTGATCACATAACACCAGAAAGCTTTGGTGTTGCAACCTTTGATATCACACCAGATACATAACCGATTTTTCTAGGCTGAGTTATCAGTTTAGGTTAACCAGTTTTCCTGGCGGCAATAGCAAATTGGAACCACCCGATCCCATCCCGAACTCGGAAGTGAAACGATTTAGCGCCAATGATAGTGTGGGGTTTCCCCATGCGAAAGTAGGTCACTGCCAGGATTTTATTCAAGAAGCCCGACAGGAAACTGTCGGGCTTTTTTTTGCCTAATTTGCGTACTATTCTTAACCATATCGCGTGTTAGACAATCGTAGTATGTTTGATTTCAACTCATTCAAAAACAAGGTAGTAGCTGACAAAGGACGCCTTTATCAATATCTGCGTAGATTCCATCGCTTCTTATTTTACTCGAATTTTCCATCCATTACGCCACTCTATGTGTTTTTACGAGCTGAGCGTGCATTACGACATGCTGTTTGGCGACGGCTGAAGTCATTCCTTTACTATGAGCCCATGTTTAAGACTTTTTGTTCTAAAGTGGGCCGTGAGTTGCGTTTGTACGATGATATTCCTAAGGTTTTCGGCCGGGTAGATATTCGCTTAGGGGATCGTGTGAGCTTTGAGGGGGATTCTTTAATTGCAGGTGGGAAGGTGCATTCTGATCCGTATTTAAGCGTTGGTGATGATAGTTATATTGGATACCATGCTCAGATTCTTGTGGGCGAAAAGGTAGAAATCGGGGCGCATGTCTTGATCGCTAATTACGTATTTTTGGCTGCTTATGATTCTCATCCACTGGATCCCATGGATCGCGCCAACAATCTACCACCGACAGAGGAAGGGTCGGGCTCTATTTGGATTGGAGACTACGTTTGGATAGGGAACAATGCGACGATCTTGAAGAATGTTCGTATTGGTGAAGGGGCAGTAGTGGCAACTGGCGCCGTTGTCACGAAAGATGTCCCGGCTCACTGTGTGGTCGCGGGGAACCCTGCGCGTATTGTGAAGCGGCTTAAAAATACTAGCTTGTCAGTAACGCGCGACTCCTTTTCAGAGTAGAAATTCAAGCAGGGCTTTTTGGGCGTGTAGACGATTTTCCGCCTCGTCCCAGACTACAGATTGCGCGCCTTCTAAGACCTCGGATGTGACTTCTTCACCCCGGTGCGCAGGTAGGCAGTGCATAAACAATGCATCGGATTTTGCCTGCGCCATGAGTTTCGCATTGACCTGAAAGTCACTAAAGGCGGCCACCCGTGCATGTTGCTCTTCTTCCTGACCCATACTCGCCCAAACATCTGTCACAATGAGGTCTGCATTTTTGGCAGCGATCGCTGGGTCGCGGACTAGCTGCACATGGTCGCGTCCCCGAGCGAGGATGATTGGGTCCGGGTCAAAATTCTCTGGGCAGGCAATTCTTAATGTGAAATCAAATTGAATTGCCGCATTGATATATGAATGACACATATTATTCCCATCCCCGATCCAGGCGACGACCCTGTCCCTGATTGCACCCCGGTGCTCCACAAAGGTTTGTATATCGGCGAGCAGTTGGCAGGGGTGGTACTCGTCGGTTAGTCCATTGATTACCGGTACCGCGGAGTGGGCGGCGAAACTTTCGAGTTGGGCATGCGCAAAAGTCCGAATCATAATGCCATCCACCATGCGCGACAGCACTCTGGCCGAATCTTCAATGGGCTCGCCCCTTCCAAGCTGGGTGTCCCTGGGAGATAAGAAAATAGCATTACCTCCAAGCTGAAACATACCGGTTTCGAAGGATACACGCGTGCGTGTCGAAGATTTATCGAAAATCATCGCGAGTGTTTTAGCGGCAAGTGGCTGATGCGATTGCCCTTTTTTCTGTAAGCGCTTGAGTATAATGGCTCGATTGATAATGTGCTCAAGTTCTGCGGCGCTCAAGTCCAATAGTGTTAGGAAATGCTTGATTTTCATGAGGTGGTTTGTTTGGGTTGCAAAGTTTGGACAATGTCGATGACCATCTGCGTCATTTCCTGAGCAACCGATTCGTCTAGAATGAGGGGTGGCATGAGGCGTATAACATTATTGGCAGTCACATTGAGGAGGAAATGGTGATGTTTTAGCGCCAATTTTACCGCGTGAGTACAGGCTGTGGTGAGCTCTATACCGATAAGATAGCCCGCGCCACGAACTTCTTTGACCCAAGGAAGGGGTGTGAGTGCCTGAGATAATTCCTGGTGTATTTTTTGACTCAGGTGTGCAACGCGATCGATTAGCTGGTCCTCGGTGATGACTTCGAGTACGGTAAGCGCTGCAACGCAAGCCAAGGGATTGCCACCAAAGGTAGAGCCGTGATTCCCTGGGTGAAACAATTCGGCAGCAGTTCCTGAAGCAAGACAGGCCCCGATGGGTACACCTCCCCCGAGACCTTTCGCGAGCGTCATCACATCTGGTGTGCGGCATTGATTTTGAAACGCAAACCATTGTCCGGTCCGGCCAATGCCAGTTTGGACCTCATCCAACATGAACAACCAATCTTGTTCAATGGCCAGTTGGCCTACCTGCGCTAAATAATCAGGCGCGGGCACATTGACGCCTCCTTCCCCTTGGATGGGTTCAATCAGTATGGCGGCAATTTCAGTTTCGGTGTCTGCAGCTTGATGGAGTGCCTGTATATCGTTAAAAGGCACATGGATAAATCCCTCGACGAGCGGTTCAAAACCCTGTTGTATCTTATGGTTTCCTGTTGCGGAAAGCGTAGCCAGGGTTCTGCCGTGGAATGATTGCTCAGCCACAATAATTTTGGGATGGGTGAAGCCCTTGCGATGGCCATGTAATCTTGCCAGCTTGATGGCTGCTTCATTGGCCTCAGCGCCAGAATTACTAAAAAAAACGGTATCCATCCCCGACAGCTCACATAAGCGATCCCCGAGGTTTTCCTGCTCAGGAATATGGAACAGATTAGAGACGTGGATTAGTCGCTGGGCCTGTTGGGCCAAAGCCTTAGCCAGCTTTGGGTGGGCGTGTCCTAATGCGCAAACCGCGATACCGCTGACTGCATCCAAATAACGATTCCCATCTTGACCGAATAAGTAGGCCCCTTCTCCGTGCGTGAAAGACAGCGGCAATCTTGCATAGGTTTGCATGAGGTGATTAGACATGACTGTATACGCCAAAATCAAAACGGCAACTCTGCTGAGTTGCCGTAGATTAAAACGGGTAAGGATAACGTTAGATGTCGCATTTGTGAAGTGGACGCAATGCTACATAGGGGATAGCGAGGGGCAGTTAATTTCAATTAGGTTTCCCACTGATTTGCGGCGAATAGTTGCGTGATAGAACGATAGGCAGCTGGGAAATTAGCCAAGTGCCGCTTTTGCGCAGCAATCTAACCTTAGAGAGCCTGCTTGGGGGAGCCCCTCCTCTCAGTTAAAGCTCACTACTTGGAATGCTCTTGAAATCGACCATCCCCGACCGATTAACCAAGTCGATGCGCTGTGTCCGCGGTGGACGATAGGGGGACAAATCTGCCGGCTCGTCGGGCTGTGCTCGGCTTTGCAGAAAAGAATGATTTTGGAGCTTTGCAAATGACAGTGGTATCTTTGACAGTTTGTAGTGTTCGGCGCAAATGAGTAAAGAACGGTCTAAAAATGGCCCCGTGTCACAGCCTTATGCTCGGACAGGTTCCTAGCAGGTTGTTGAAAACCTCTCAGCTAGCACGATCCAGCGTTAATTGTGGCTCAAAATGCTCATTTACTGCGTGTAAACTGCGCTTTTTCTCCAGATTTTGCTTTGTCTCGCACTCACCTGAGAGTTTTTCAACAGCTAGGCCGACAAACTTGAGTGCTTCGTTCAAACGAATTGTTACGTCATGAGGCCGCATTCAAAAGGCGCCGAATGGCAGCCGCGCGTCTTATCAAATCTGTTGGACAGTAGTCACTGTTCAGGTGGGCGGGTAGAATTAACCTCCTCCTTTCCTCTTTGAGACCAGTTTCCAAGTGTTGCCAGCAACTTCCATTGAGCTAAGCCTATTTACCAGCCGCATTGAAGCAGTGTGCGATGAAATGGGCGTGGTGCTGCGGCGTGCTGCTTTTTCGCCAAATATAAAAGACCGGTTGGATTTTTCTTGTGCCTTGTTTGATGCTTCGGGCCAGCTCGCAGCCCAGGCTGCGCATATCCCAGTGCATTTGGGGAGTATGGCTTTTGCCATGCAGGCTGTGGTGGCGGAGATTGACTGGCAGCCGGGGGATCAAGTGATCTGGAACGACCCCTACTTAGGAGGCACACATTTGCCGGACGTGACGCTGGTGGCACCGGTATTCTACTCCTCCGGCCAACTGGCTGGGTTTGTCGCGAATCGGGCGCATTATGCTGACATCGGCGCGGCGGCACCCGGTTCTATGCCTTTGACATGTGATCTCAACGATGAGGGGGTATTGATCCGTCCACAAAAGATTTGTAAGCAAGGGCGGATGGATCCGGATGCATTCGCGGCGATTATTAACAGGGTACGGAATCCAAAAGATGCCCAGGGTGATCTGCAGGCTCAGATGGGGTGTAATCGGCGGGGAGCGGCGCGTTTATCAGCCCTGATTAAAAAAATTGGGCCGTCGGCATACGAACGCAATCTGCGCGCCCTAAATACATACGCTGAGACCATGGCTAGAAGGGAAATAGCGCGTATTCCAGATGGTCAGTATCAGTTTGTTGACGAGCTGGAAGACGACGGTTGCGGAGCAGAGCATCTGCAGATCCAGCTGTTGCTGACAGTGTTAGGGAATGAGCTCATTTTTGATTTCGCCGGTACCGCAGCGCAAACCCGAGGCAATTTCAATTGTCCGTTGCCCGTGACTGCTGCGGCCGTCTGGTATGTGTTGCGATGTCTTTTACCGGAAAACATCCCCTCCTGCGCTGGCTGTTTCAAACCTTTGGCGTTGCAAATACCTCGGGGAAGCTTGCTTAATGCTCGATTTCCCGCTGCAGTGGCAGCAGGAAATGTCGAAACCAGCTCACGAATCGTGGATGTTGTATTAGGCGCATTTTCCCAAGCTTTACCCGACTGCATCCCCGCCGCCAGTCAGGGCACGATGAATAATATCGCTTTTGGCAGTGAGGACTCCGTGCGTGGACCCTGGGGTTACTATGAAACGCTGGGCGGAGGGTTGGGAGCCAGTCGTATGCGGCGGGGTATCTCTGCCCGCCAATCTCATATGACCAATACGCGCAATACGCCGGTCGAGGTCCTTGAGCAGCGCTATCCAATCAGAATACAGCGTTACGCGATTAGAAAAGAGTCCGGTGGCGCAGGATTGCATTGTGGCGGGGATGGCTTAGTTCGCGAATACGAGTTCCTTCAAGCGGTGCAATGCACGCTGTTGAGCGAACGTAGGGTATGTGCCCCCTGGGGGCTTCATGGCGGGCAATCGGGTGCACTCGGGCGCAATGTGCTCAACGATCAATTACTTCCAGGAAAAATTGGATTACAGCTTCAGCAAGGCGACCGCCTCCGCTTGGAAACACCGGGGGGTGGTGGTTGGGGTGAGCGAAGTGATTGCCCATGAGTGCATTACTACTGACATTGCTGATTGTCTTATTGGCGTGGTTCTGGGCCAACAATCTCCGCGCACGGGAAACAGCGCTGCAGTTGAGTGAGCAAGTCTGTCGAAATGTTGGTGTACAGTTTTTAGATCAAACCGTTTCGATTTCTAAGCTCGGTATTGGCCGTGATGCGGATGGTCAGCTTAGTCTCTATCGGGTCTATAGTTTTGAGTTCACGCGGGATGGCACGGAACGTTGGAAAGGGCAGGTGGCGATGCAGGGAACACGTGTAAAGGCAATCCAGCTCAATCATCCCGATGGACCTATTGTTATAGGTCCTGATCAGTTAGATCAATGAATGCTCGGGTTGCAACAGCTCATTAAGGGGTGTGCAACGCTCGAGTTGCTGGGCAGCGAATTAGCCGTGCTCCGACGGGGGCTGGACAACTGGTGCTATCCAGCCCCATCAGGCGCAGGCCATCAAATGAAGTACTTATCGATGACTGCTGTGGTTGTAATGAAAGCGATTGCACCAATGAGTACTTTGGTGGGGCAGCGGATAATCGAGATGTTCTTTAGCATTGCGAGCCCGCCCAGCAGACTGAATACAACGGCCAACGTAATCACACTGGCTGATAAAGCTTGGTTTGCGAAACTGAAACCAATCAATCCGATCAGCCCGATCACATACAGGGCAATGAACATCTTGTTCGGAATGAGACATTCCTTTGATTCATAGATCATTTGTGATACCTCATAAATACAAATTTTTTGATCAAGTATTGGGGGCAATTCCCCAAATTCCAAGTAATGACCCTAGTATAGCATGTTGTAAAAAAATAACAGCTCTGTGGTGAATATGTTGCGAGTATTTCACAATTTTTATGCATTTGATCGATCGGGGGTGAATCTTGCTCACAGCTTTTGAAGCATGGCTCTGGCGTGATCGGATTCGCTCCAGAAGCTGGTACGGTCGACCCTTACTATGGGTAGGACGCTTTTTACTCGCAGTATCCTATGATTTCCTGGAAGGGGAGATCAGTGTGCGCGCGGCCAGTCTGGTATACGCCACACTCTTGTCTTTGGTGCCCTTGCTGGCGTTTAGTTTCGCGTTACTTAAAGGGTTTGGCGCGCATAATCTGCTCGAGCCGTTTCTTCTCAATAGCCTGGCGCCGCTGGGTGAAAAAGCGCCGCTGGTAACGCAACAAGTGATTGGATTTGTTGAAAATATTAAGGTGGGTGTTTTGGGGGCAGTTGGCCTAGGTGTACTGCTGTATACCGTATTCTCTCTGATGCATAAAGTGACATTGGCCATTGATGTCACATGGAATCAGCATCGTCGCAGGAATCCGGTGCAACAGTTGGGTCTGTATTTCACCATGTTGTTGTTAGGTCCTTTTCTCATCTTTGCGGTAGTGGGGGCAATGACCGGTGCGGTCGAGTCCGAGATGATTCAATCGCTACTCAAAATCGAGCTTTTCGGGCGAGCTTATGAAGTCGTCGTGCATTGGATACCACTGACCATTACGGCAGTCGCAATGGCAATTACCTATCGGGTCTTGCCGGGGGCGAAGGTGGAGTGGTGGGCTGCGGTGGCTGGCGGCATTTTAGCCGCCAGTATCTGGAAACTGCTGGGTTGGGGGTTTGCTCTGTTTGTTGCTGGGTCGAGCAACTACACAGCCATTTATTCTGCATTCGCGACCTTGCTGATCCTCCTCATTTGGTTGAATTTGAGTTGGTTGACCTTCTTACTTGGGTCTCGTTTTGTGTTTTTTCTGCAATACCCAGAAGCGATGCGACCACACCGCTCTCTGGAGTGGGGAGGGCAAAGAGAAGTGCTTAGCTTGCAGCTGGTTGCCGAAACTATCGCGGGTTTCAACAATCCGGCAGTCAGGGTGACGGATGACTACCTACTAAAACAATTGGGATTGCATCAAACTCAGCTGATGGATTTGGTGACGCCCCTGGTAGAGGCGGGAGTGATTCAGCGAACTGATGAAGAGGAATCACAATATCTGCCTGCCGCCGCACCAGAGGCGATTCGCCTGTCCGACGTCTTGCTTGCGGTGCGTGGGGCACAGCAATTGAAACTCCCCCTTACTCCTGCCTCAGATGTCATCCGAATTCTAGAAGAAGAGCGGGCCATGATAGCGAAGCACTTTGGAGGACGTACGCTAGCCGATTTGTTGCCTGAGCATCGAGGCGACAAAGCGGTCTCCGACTCCAGCTGAATGAGATGGATGTGTTGGGTTCGATAACCCTAAAGGGAACTGCGATGTTTAACTTTTGTCGATGATTTGTGGGGCTTCATTAATCTGTATCATGAAGTTTGTTGTGTATCCTGCTAATCTTTCATTGCAGAATACGAATGTCCCGGCTTTTTTGTGCGAGCCGGGACAGATTGGGCAATGCACAGAAAATTTTGGGCTTGGACTGTGGATGAATGTGGTGAGTCGCTATTGATTGAGCTGAGCGCATTGGGGTGCTCAAATCAGTCTGGAAAATTGTGCTGCCAGCGAATTTCGTGAGTGGGGAGGGGTTATGAATGATGCAACAGTGTTTGTGCGGATGGAGAAGAACGCTGTGGATTCGAGTGTATCCATTATTGAAGCCTTAACGCGGATTCGTGATGTTTTTGAAGATTTTTGTCATCGCGCGTCCGAGATTACTGCCCTGGAAAATGTGCAGCTCGATGTCTCGGGGAGTGACCCTCTTGCCCAGTTGCGGCAAGCCAATTGCGAGATTACAACTGCCTTGGAAGCAGCTGAGCCGAGCGTACGCCTGGGCGTTGCGCTAATGGCTGATAAGCCACCGGTGCTGGTGTATCGACAAGAAGTCAGCGATTTTCTCAGCTATCTCAAAGGGGCTGGTTTGACACTCCGTTCCTCGCGCAAAACAGGGCTTAATTCCAGTCAACAGCAAACCGAAGTTGAGTTGGATTCGAAAATTGTTGCCACTCTTAGTTTTAGCGGCTCAAAGGCTGAGGATGTTATTCATGTACGTATCTCCAATTACACCAGCCTTGGTGAAGTCCAGTTCAAAGTGCGGTCTTTTCAGGTTGACACGCGCTTTTTAGAGCAGTTGCATCGTTATTTGGGCCGTAGTGAGAATCAATTACTAAAACTAATCAGTCAATCTTCCACTGAGGTCGGCGAATCTGAGGAAATCACCTTACAATCAGAAGCTGCGTCGCTGGCATTGCAGGAAAAGACGGCTGATATTTTGGATTTCTCAGCAGCTCCAGCAGCGTCAAATGCGACGCTCGAAATCTCCTTCCGTGATGTGAATCTGCGGTTTGACGCGGAACATCCTGTCTGCCACATGGGGCGTAAATTTCCTGCCGACATTCTGGTGCGGTCGAAATATGTATCAAGAGACCACGCCACGCTGGTTTTCGAGAATGGGCAGTTTACGCTGCATGATCATTCCAGCAATGGGACCTATGTGCAGTTGGATCGAGGTATTCTGGACTTTTTGCACAATGAAGCGGTGATTTTACATGGTGGAGGCTTGATCAGTCTGGGTGTAGCGCCCGAGGAAGATCTCGAAAGTATTATTCGTTTCGATATTGGTGAAGCGTCGGAATAGACATAACAATACTGGCGCCCAGGCGCAAGAAGCAACCCATCGCAGTCAGCAGCTTCCTGTTCCGATTGGCAAAGTGCACGCATAATTTGCTTGCTGAGGCCAGTCTCGGTAGGACGATGTACTAGAAAGGTAACTACTTGGCGAGTTGTCAAAACCTAGAAAGATCACTTGGAGCACCAATGCCCGCACAAGTTTTAAGCGTGTGGCGACACAGCAAAATCTTTCGTTACCATTTAGGGGCCTAGGTGGCCACAGATTTTCTCGTTTTACCCTGCAACCTATTGCCTGTGCGTCTTTTGCGCGCCCGAGCGATTTTTTAGACTAAAACAATTGATCAAAAATCTTAAAACCTGCCACATAGGTCCCTACAGCCGAACCCAAGGTACAGAATAGAAACACCAGTAGTACTTTCGAAACGCGATTTTTCCACCAGCCGCGCCAATGGCTGGTATCTCTACGTAGATCTTTGAAGTCCTGCACCGTTGGACGGCGGAAGAACAGTTCGATGGCGGCAGTGACCATACCTGCGCCAATGGTTGGGTTGAGTGAGGTCAGCGGCGCAGCGAGAAAGGCCCCCAGGATTGTCAAGGGATGCGCCAGTGCCATTAGGGCGCCGATGGCTGCTAAGCCGCCATTGATCAGGACCCAGTCTTTGATTAACGCGAACCCAAGCTCGTGGCTACGGGAGAACCCAATGCCAAACCCTGTCAGAATGATGGTAACAATGAGCCAGGGTAGCCATTTCCAAAGCTTTGACGCAGGGGGTGTTTGTTCTAGTTCGGCCAAGCGTTGGCGCAATTCACTGGCATCAGGGGAGGCTTGCTGCAACTCCTGTAGGTAAGCCGCTATCCCTTTGAGGTGACCGGCACCCACGACCGCGAGTAAATGTTTAGGGGCGTCTTGCTGACAGATTTTGAAAATCCGTAGTGCCATATATCGATCACGCTCATCGATCAGGGGCATGTAGATATTCTTTGAAGTTTGCGCGAATTCCTGAAAAGTTGCCTCAAGAATGTCGCCTTCTTTGAGTCGCTCTATTTCCTGTTCTTCGATCTTCTCATGGGTCACTGCGCTGGCGAGCAAGCCGGAAAAAATACTCATTCGCTGCCACCAGGGCACCGCTCGGTAAACACGTTTAAGCGTAGTGCCGACCTCGCGATCAATCGTGTAAAGCGGTAAACCGTGCGCTTCCGCTCCTCGCATCGCTGCGCGCATTTCTGCACCGGGTTCAATGCCAAATTGATCGGCCAGCCGTTGCTGGAAGGCACCCAATGCTAAGCTGGCCATGACCATCGTGGCTTTGCCTTCGCGGATCAGTTTAAACAGATCCATTTTAGCGAACGACTCAGGATCCCGGAGTGTCTGATAACGGCTTTGACAGAGCTCTATGGCAATGCCGTCGTAGTTTTCGCTGCCAACTAGGTGTTGCACCGTCTCTGCGCTTTGGCGTGAAACGTGGGCAGTTCCTAGCAAGGTCACTTCGGTATTGCCAACGGTCAGTGTGACCATTGGTTCGTTCTGTGTCGTCTTGTCCATAAAGGCAGGCCAAAAGCCAGCCCTTATAACCCTTTATTTCAAGAGTGTAAATACACGAGTGAACGGATTGTCTACCAGATCAAATCGTCAGGGATGTCTGAGGCATCCTCTTGAAGTGCATCGGGATTTGCCTGAATGATGATTTTTTTAGGATCAAGCCCGCGAATCTGCAGCGCAATATCTTCGCTCACGATACAGCGTTTACCATCTAGAAAAGTAATGGCTAAACGACCGTCCAGTAGCAATTGGCGTTGCTCTGCCGTGGTGTGGACTTTTTTAACATTGCTACCCACCACAAACTGATAAGGGAGCTCCGCCGCAGGATCATTGAGCGTGTTGTCCTGGATCAATTTGCGTAGCTGGGCACGTTGGCGTTTGCGTTTGGCAGCTTGTTCCCGCGCACGCCGGGCTTCCTGTTGCTCCGCAGCTTCGCGCGCCGCATAAGCCTTGGCCAAATCATTGGTGGGCTGTCGTGGTTGCTTTGTTGCCTTTGAGGGCTTGCGTTTTTTAGGCTTGGGTTTTCGATTGGCTGCCTTGACCTGATCTTGCGTGACCAAACCTGCTTTGAGCAGCTGTTCTTGAAGTGCGTTTTTCATGTTGCCGGTAATCTTGGAGCAGGAGCATGATTCTATGGGTTGTGAGGCGACTTGAAAAGATCAGGAGCGCGGTCCTGAGGCGTATTTGTCGATGCATTCAGGATTTTTCAACCACAGCATCTTCACCCGTGAGATACCTTAATTTGCGGGATCCATCGGTTTAAACGGGTCAGGACCTGTTCTGAATGTATCCTGGCTGATGGGGGTCAGGGGTAAAACCTCAGTGTGCATATCGAGTATGCGACCTATTAGGTTAACATGGCAGCTGACCTGGACGCGTTGTTCACCGCCAGTCCGACCAGGGGTACCAATGACAATTTGGTCGATAAAAAATCCATTGACGGTGCGATGGCGCACTCCCCGGCGTAGCAAACGGTTGAGACTGGGATGCTCACCATTTTTTAACGCAGCATCGCGGCAGGCTTGGAGGGCCATCTGGCCCTTCGGATCGAGTAATCCGTTGAGAAAATCATTCACAGCCGGAATTTCCTGCTTCGCAATGAACACGGCCAAAACAGTGAAAAAAATGAGCGGGATCAGTCGATTAGCGATGCGCCGCCGGCCTTTTCTCAATGGACGGCGATGACGTGCACGCGCGGCAAAGGTGTCGAGGGCTTCATCTCCCTCGTAGTCGGGGAGTTGGTTTTCTGGTCGTCTTCTTGTCATTGAATCTCCTGCTGAGTAGAGGCGGTAGCACACGAATGCTTGCAGGCAGGGCAATTGTTGCGCGGATCATTGAGCAACGCGCAGAGGTGAGATGTCCTACCCATCGTGTTGCCGGCACCTGCGCAACTCGCGCGCTGATCACGGCGGTCGATATGCGTACACTGGATTGGCATGCGGGCGTACACCGTTGGCTGGAGATCCGTCGGCGTTCTGCGGTGCAAGGCCATGGGCACGATATTCTAGTTTTGGTATCTGCCTCAGGCCGTTCTATCTGCCTGCATTGTGCAAGTATCCAGCGTTACTTCAATGCATGTAGGTTTTTAAACCCTCAGCCCAGTTTCTCCCTGTGAGAGCCAGGGAATTATTGTGTACGAACGGATGCAACGATCGATGCCACGCCATGTATTTTGCGCAACAGTATAGCGGTTTGTGATAAAGAAATATCTCCGATATAGTCCGCGAGTTCGAGCTCGCAACCTGGAACCACCATTAATACCACGACATTTCAACAACGTATTGGTCGGATCAGCGCCCATCAACCCCAGCAATTACTCCAGGGGAGCTTGCTGGGTATTGAGAAAGAGAGTCTGAGAGTGACTGAGAATGGCGTGATTTCTCAGGCCGATCATCCTCGGGCATTGGGGGCAGCGTTGACACATCCTGCCGTGACTACAGACTACTCCGAGGCGCTGCTGGAGTTTGTGACGGCACCGCACGAGAGCGTATCAGGGGCACTGACAGAGCTGGAGAATCTCCATCGTTGGGTGTTTTCACATCTCGAGTCGGAACGCTTCTGGGTTGCGAGCATGCCTTGCATACTGGCGGGTGAAAATAGTATTCGGATTGCTGGCTATGGCGCATCCAATGAAGGCTTGATGAAAACGGTCTATCGTCGCGGTCTTGGTTTGCGCTACGGTCGTATGATGCAGGTCATTGCCGGCGTGCATTTCAACTACTCCTTTTCAGACCCCATGATGCGGCAGCTGCATCAGCTCTTCGGCCATGACAGTGATTTTGCTACGTTTAAGTCGGAAGCTTATATGGGAATGGTGCGTAACCTATTACGCTTAGGGTGGGTTGTGCCTTATCTTTTCGGGGCTTCTCCAGCGATTTGTGAATCCTTTCTCAAGGGGCAGCCAACCACCTTGGAATATCTTGGGCAAGGGACTTACTTCGAATCATTTGCGACGTCATTGCGCCTGGGCGATATTGGCTACCAAAATTCACGAGAGGGTGAAACGGGGGTTGATATCGATTTTAATTCCATGTCGCGCTATGTCGATAGTCTGGAACAGGCCATAGAAACTCCGTGCCCGCGGTATGCAGCAATGGGGGTGGTCGAACGTGGTGTGCATAAGCAATTGAATGCCAACCGGCTCCAGATCGAAAATGAGTACTACTGTAGCGTTCGGCCTAAAACACTCCTGCAGGGGCTGGAAAAACCAGTACATGCCATGCGCAATCGGGGCATCGATTATGTAGAGCTCCGTTCAGTCGATCTGAATCCATTTGAGCCATTGGGGGTCAGTGAGCGACAGTTGTATTTTTTAGAGGCGTTGATGGTCTATGCCATGCTGCTGCCATCTCCGCCCATGCAAACCCAGGAGAAGCAGATTGTTGCCGAGAATCTGGCATTGGTGGCTCACTGTGGGCGAGATCCCGCACTGGAAATCTTGCGGGGGGAGCGCAAAATTGCGCTGCGACGCTGGGCCAGTGAAATCTTCGAACACATGCGGTTGATTTGCAGCTGGCTTGATGCGAAAGCGCCGCAGGGCCATGAATACACCCAGTCGCTAGATTATCAGATTCAAAAAAATGCCGGAGTGGTCGATCTGCCAGCGACGCGCATGATGAAATTGTTGCGCGAGAACAAAGAGAGTTTTCACCAATTTGCCAATCGCAAAGCTGCTTTGGTCGGAGAATATTTTGCCCAGCATCCGCTACCTGCAGAGCAGCAGATGTATTATGAGCAATTGGCGCAAGAGTCGCGGCTGTTGGCTCAGGATATGACGCGGCGCCCTCAGCCCTCGTTTACAGAATTCTTAGCGCATTACTTCGCGCAATAGCTGATATCGACAACTCGCTCGGCATAGAAAACTTGATTGAGTGCTCACTTGGCTGGTTGATTTCTTATGCAGCCACGGTAGATTAGCCTATGCTAATTCAAAGGTAACTCGAGCTAACCTCTGAAATGCGCCAGCACTGCTTAAAAAATGGTCATTGATACTTGTAGGCTGATATTTTTCGCCTTGATCTGACGTGTTTCAGAGGTTAGCTGATCAGTTACAGCAGGTTTTGACAACTCGCTGAGTAGTTACATTCAAAGAACACTGGGCTGTAGATGCTAAATACAATTAAGTTTCTGATTTTTCTGTTTTTGTTCTTTCCATTTTGGGTCTGGGGGGAGGAGGAGACTCGCTTGAAGGCGCTGCGTGACGATTGTCGCGCGGAGGGTGAAGCGATGGGTATGCAGAAGGCCCAGTTGGATCGCTACATCGCTGAATGCGTGGCCGATTTTGAGGAAGCTGAGATGGCCAATAGCATCAAGCTGAAAAAGTAGTCACAGCGCTTAAAAAACGGGCCGTGTCTGCTGCAACCTCTGTATTACTCGCGGTCATGGGGTCTGACCGAACCGTTGCGAAAAAATTATGGATGGTCTCGGTAAGTAGTATTGAGCGAAATTCTTCCAACTCAATCAGCCTAGATTCCGCAGTTGGGCGCGAAAAAGACGCATAAGCAATTGGTGTGCCTGGTGAATCAGAAAAACTCGTGGTCACCTTATTGGTGATAAGAGGTTTTTCTGGTTTGCCAGGTGCGCCAAGGGCTTGCGTGGACTTTCGTGATCCAACTGCGGAATCTAGGATCAGGAAGGGTAGCTGGGTTATCTCATGCTCCGGGTTCGGATGAGAGGCCCGGTTCTATTCTCGGACCACATTCTGAATTTCGAAGTCACCGTTTAGCACGGTCGTCTTTTAGCCTATCTTGGGACTATTTTTGCGCCCGCTTGGTTGTAGTACTGCGTGTACACGACCGCGCTCTGCGCGAACGATCCCTTGATCGTGGCCGAAAGCAACGCAGAGTGTGTTGTTGCACTATGAATTATTGGAGTCCCTCAAAGGCTATTTGGGATGTTGGTTGATTCTATGTATAGTCTACCGGCCCGACATGCAAACCGGATGCGAAGCATCTTCTCGGGAGCGACCCGGTATGCTGTAGAGTGATAAGCTGTCATCCGATCCTCCTAAGTACTCCGGCCACCAAGCATAGAACTTTACGCTAGCTCTGTTCTCGAGCGTCGCTTAAGACGAGTCAGACAGGCTAACTGGCAGGCACAGCCTCACGGTGCGAGTCGGGCTACCTTTCGAGGCTGTCATACTTGCCCGAGGTCGCTAGTACATCGTCAACACGATATTGGCGGCTACAGCGAGCCGGAAAGCGGTCAGCCGGTAGGCGCGCGAGCGCAGGACTGGCCGTCGCCAATTCAAG
>JANTGD010000038.1 GCA_024763135.1 Thiotrichales bacterium
ACATCGACGCGACGCAATCCGCCAAAGTGGCAGGCACCAGCTTATCCCGCGCACCCAGCACAAATAAGGTGGGACAGCTCACCCGGGACATCGCCCCACGATTGTCCAACTCAGCCAGCAACTCTAAGCCGCCCTTGAGTCCTGCGACTGAGGGAGGATGCGCCTGCAGCGTAAGCTGTAATGTCTGCTTGGCCTGCGCGGCCAGCCCGCCTGCACCCAAGGTTTGCAAGGCAATAAAGCGCTTCAACGCTGCCTGTGGCGCCGCTAGTACTTCGGCGGCAAACTCCGAAAAGTCTGCACGACGCATGGCGCAGGGCCAGTCTTCGTCCTGGATAAAACGTAAATTACTTGCCACCATTGTTAAGGAAGCGCAACGCTGTGGTGCATAATCCGCCGCCGCCAACGCCAACATACCGCCGAGCGACCAGCCCATCCAGTGAACCCGGCCCAAAGGCGCAACCAGCAGTAACTCATCGAGCAGAGTTTCGATCGGTAGAAAAGCCTGAGCGGGACTGAGACCGTGCCCGGGCAAATCGATCAGCGTTACACGAAACTGTTTCACGAGGGTGGGCAGCATCGGCTCCCATACTCCGGAATGCATCCCCCAGCCATGAAGTAATACCAAATCAGGGCCTGCGCCTAATTGTTCGACTGCCAGCAATTGCTTCCTCATTACCCTAAACGTTTGAATGCGCGTCCTCACGCCTGCCTCGAATGCCCCTTCCAAGCAGCGACAAACACGCTAGAATAGCGCGCCTCGGCATCAGCCACCAATCAGCCCTCTGCCAAAAACGGGATTCCGCATTGCTCAATTTTTCGCTCATTCTCCTGTCCTATCTGATGGGTTCTATCTCCAGCGCAATTGTTGTCGCCCGTGTGATGCACCTGCCCGATCCCCGTACTCAAGGGTCCGGTAATCCAGGTGCCACCAATATGTTACGGGTAGGCGGCAAGCAGGCCGCTGCCATCACTCTGGCAGGTGATTTATTGAAGGGATTGATTCCGGTCATCATAGCGCGGCTGTTGCAGGCTCAAATGGACACGCTACTCCTGGTCGCGCTCGCTGCCTTTCTCGGACATCTGTACCCGGTATTTTTTGCTTTTAAGGGCGGCAAAGGTGTCGCAACTGCCGCTGGCGTACTGATCGGCCTCCACCCCCTTGTCGCTGCAGCCAGCATTGCTACTTGGCTGATAGTGTTCAAAATGCGGGGCATTTCCTCCTTGGCCGCGCTCAGTGCAACCGCCATCACCCCCGTGTACATCTGGCTCTTTACGCAATCCAGCATCTTCGTGGCCTTTGGCCTCATTCTCGCCGCTCTGGTCTTCTGGCGGCATCGTAGCAACATTCAAAAACTGCTGCAGGGCACTGAAACTTGAGCTTTAATTGCCTCCAGCCATAGTGCGGGCTCACGATATCAGTTACCCACAGCTATCTTACAGTCGCTTCCACTGGCGCAGGCGGGCGCAACTCATCCAATGGCCAGCGAGGCCGAACGTTGATGGCCAACCCCGCTTTTTGTCCGCCTTGCAGGCGAAGTAGGCCTGCGTAGGCAATCATGGCGCCATTATCCGTACAAAACTCGGGGCGCGGATAGAAAGCATCTGCGCCCAAGGTGCATAGACGATGTCTCAGTGATCGATTCGCACCCACCCCACCGGCCACCACAAGACGCCGCAAACCGCTTTGTTGCAATGCCCGCGCGACCTTACGCGCCAGCGTATCGACCACTGCATCCTCGAATGCTCTGGCAACATCAGCTTTGTCCTGCTCGGTACCTGCCGTTTTTTGGTAGGTGTTGAGCGCGAAGGTCTTGAGCCCACTGAAGCTAAAATCAAGCCCCGGGCGATCAAGCATAGGGCGCGGAAACGCAAAACGATCCGCCCTGCCCCTAGCGGCCATTCGCGCTACTTCAGGCCCACCGGGATACCCCAACCCCAATAGTTTGGCGGTCTTATCAAACGCCTCTCCTACTGCGTCATCCAGCGTCTCCCCCAGAATTCGATAACGACCAATTCCATGCACCTCTACCAGCATCGTGTGCCCACCAGAGACCAATAGCGCCAGAAATGGAAACTCGGGACGCTCAGCTTCAAGCATAGGCGCCAACAGGTGGCCTTCCATATGATGCACCGCCACCGCATCGACTCCCAGCCCCATGGCCAAGGCACGCCCCAAGGACGCACCCACTAACAGAGCACCAATCAGGCCCGGACCTGACGTATAGGCTACCGCGTCGATCTTTTCGCGTGGTAACTGCGTCTGCGCTAACAAACGCTCGAGCAAGGGAAGCGCTTTGCGGATATGATCCCGTGAGGCCAACTCGGGCACCACCCCGCCGTAATCGGCATGGAGCGCTGCCTGAGAATACAAGACATGTCCCAACAGCCCGGATTCACTGTCAAACAGCGCCAGGCCGGTTTCATCACAGGACGTTTCCAAGCCAAGTATGATCATTGCGTCTGCCATTTCCTCCTAGCTGAATCATGAAGCGAACTACCACTCCCCTGCATTCCACGTCCCCCACAAACACTTGCGCATCGTCACAAAGCCCCGTTAACTTTTGCATTTTCAGGCTGACTCATTATAATTCGCGGTCCTTTGACTCCGCGGCTCGTCTGCGCCGCGCCTATGCACATTAACAGGAGTATCTATGCCCAGTGTCCGCGTAAAAGAGAATGAGCCCTTTGATATCGCGCTACGCCGCTTTAAGCGCAGCTGCGAAAAGGCAGGTATTATCAGTGAGGTACGTCGTAGAGAATTCTACGAAAAGCCCACCGAGACACGCAAGCGCAAGAAAGCCGCAGCTGTCAAACGCAATCTCAAGCGGATCTCCAAGGATATCAACCGTCGCACCCGTTTGTACTGATTATCGATACTATGAGCGCCGCCACACCCTCTCTTAAAACACGCATCACGGACGCTATGAAGTCCGCCATGAAAAGTGGTGATAAGGAAACGCTGGGTACTATCCGCTTAATGCTTGCAGCGATCAAGCAAGTGGAGGTGGACACGCGCACCACACTCGACGACCAGAAAATTCTGGCCGTACTGGATAAAATGGTGAAGCAGCGTCGCGAGTCAATCAGCCAGTATCTCAAAGCCGGGCGCCAAGAACTAGCGGATAAAGAACAGCGAGAAATCGAGGTGATTCAATCCTACCTGCCGGAACAATTGACGCCAGAAGAAATCGCTGAGCTGATTGAGCAAACTATTGCAGACACCGGCGCAACGACCCTGCGTGATATGGGTAAGGTAATGGGCCTCCTCAAACCCAAGCTCCAGGGCCGTGCGGACATAGGAGCGGTGAGTTCACAAATCAAGGCGCGTCTCGGCGCTTAGCCCCCCCATTTCAGGGGATCTGACATCGCACCGTTGCCCAGCACCTATTCCCGCCCAATCAACCACTTCAAAACGGTTCATCAGCGCGAAATTCTCCAAATTGCCGATAGGGCTCTGGAAATCACCAAGTGGGCATTGGCGTGGCGCTCAATGCGCCAAAAATCCTTCTATTAAGAGTCCGAGTACTAGCCTAGTCACACGATAACCAGTATCTTTAGACGCTCAGACAATCAACCATTTTGTGAACCCATTCTCAGGTAGATACTCCATGGCAAATCCAATGCAATTTCTTGATGTTCCTCGACAGGATCCGGAAAAAAAAGAGGCCGGCATAAGAATCAAGGAATTCAAGGAGATCTATGGACAATTCTCACCCAAAGCCGCGAGCGCCCAGGCTGGTCGCTGTCTTGCCTGCGGTAACCCATATTGTGAGTGGAAATGCCCTGTTCACAACTACATTCCCAACTGGCTGAAACTGATCGCCGAAGGAAATCTCCACGAAGCGGCCGAGATGTCGCATAAAACTAACTCGCTGCCAGAGATCTGTGGACGTGTTTGCCCGCAGGATCGGCTCTGTGAAGGCGCTTGCACACTCAATGACGGATTCGGCGCCGTCACGATCGGCGCCATCGAAAAATACATCAGCGATACTGCGCTGGCGCAAGGGTGGCGCCCAGACCTGTCTGAGGTTGAATCTACCGATAAGAAAGTCGCCATTGTGGGCGCGGGTCCTGCTGGCCTGGGCTGTGCGGACATTTTGATACGCAATGGCGTCAAGCCAGTGGTATTCGATCGCTATCCCGAAATTGGCGGCTTACTGACATTTGGCATCCCTCCTTTCAAACTCGAAAAACAGATCGTGTCTACGCGCCGCGAGATTCTGGAGGAAATGGGGGTTGAATTTCGCCTGAATACCGATGTCGGCAAAGATGTTTCTTTTCAGGAGCTCATTGATGGCTATGATGCTGTCTTTCTGGGCATGGGCACCTACACCTACATGAAAGGCGGGTTTCCTGGGGAAGATTTACCGGGGGTGCATGAGGCGCTGCCGTTTCTGATCTCCAATATCAACCGTGTTATGGGTTTGCAGAAATCCGCAGACGAATTTATCAGTATGCAGGGACGGAGTGTCGTGGTACTCGGTGGCGGGGATACCGCTATGGATTGCAATCGGACCTCGATCCGCCAGGGTGCCAAATCGGTGGTCTGCGCATACCGCCGGGATGAAGCCAATATGCCCGGTTCCCGCCGGGAAGTCGCCAATGCCAAAGAAGAGGGGGTACAGTTTCTGTGGAACAGGCAGCCCGTCGAAATCATTGGTACTGACCGCGTGCAAGGTGTCAAAGTCGTCACCACACAACTCGGAGAACCGGACGAGCGGGGTCGCCGCCGACCGGTACCGGTCCCCGGATCCGAAGAAATTATTCCGGCGGACGATGTGATTATCGCCTTTGGCTTTCGTCCAAGCCCAGCGCCTTGGTTTGCAGAATTTGGCATCGACCTCGATGAGCGTGGTCGCGTTTCTGCAGAACAAGGCGCACATCCTTTTCAGACCACGAATCCCAAGATTTTCGCTGGTGGGGATATGGTTAGAGGTTCTGATCTGGTGGTCACTGCCGTATTCGAAGGCCGGCAGGCCGCCGAAGGCATTTTGGACTACCTCGGAGTATGAGCCTCATGCCAACCCTGGAAAACGATCGCTTCCTGCGGGCGCTGCTGCGAGAACCAGTCGATCGGACACCGATTTGGATCATGCGCCAAGCAGGGCGCTATTTACCAGAGTATCGCGCTACGCGAGAACAGGCCGGCAGCTTTATGGACCTCTGCCGAAATCCCGAACTCGCCTGCGAAGTGACTCTGCAACCCCTCCGCAGATTTGCGCTCGATGCTGCCATCCTGTTTTCGGACATTCTTACCATCCCTGACGCAATGGGCCTGGGACTTTACTTTGAACCAGGAGAAGGCCCACGCTTCGAGCATCCCATCCGCAGCGCCAAAGACGTTAAAACGCTTGGTGTTCCAGACCCTGAGGATGAGCTTGGGTATGTCATGGATGCGGTGCGTACCATCCGCCGCGCGCTCAATGGCAAAGTCCCTTTAATTGGTTTCTCCGGCAGCCCCTGGACCCTCGCCACCTACATGGTGGAAGGGGGCAGTAGCAAGGAGTTCGGCAAGATCAAAGGCATGCTGTACAGCGAACCCGATGTGCTGCATCAACTCTTACACACCGTAGCTCAGGCAGTTAGCCGCTATTTGAATGCCCAGGTCGAAGCAGGCGCCCAGGCACTCATGATTTTCGACACCTGGGGCGGTGCGTTGACTCCACCGGCCTATCGCAGCTTTTCGCTGCACTATATCGAACAGATCATCGACCAATTAATCCGGGAGCATGACGGCCGGCGCATTCCGATTATTATGTTCACCAAGGGTGGTGCGCAATGGCTGGAGTGGCAGGCCGCTGCTGGTTGTGATGCAGCAGGCCTAGATTGGACTATCGATATTGCCGATGCGCGACGACGCGTTGGGGCACAGATTGCATTGCAGGGCAATATGGATCCTGGAGTCCTCTATGGCACACCCGAGCGGATTCGAGAGGAAGTGGCACGTATTTTACAGGCTTTTGGCCCTCATCCAGGGCATGTGTTCAATCTGGGGCATGGCATCCATCAACATATCGACCCTGACAATGTGGCGGTGCTCGTCGATGCGGTGCATACACTGAGCGCTCAATATCATACGTTGTAACCCCTGTTCGGCCATGGGTTTCAAATCGATGGGCTCACATCCCAATCCCCGGCCTCAGCCTCCAGTAGCGCCTGAACCTCATGCATGCTTGCCCGACGCATTGGCTTGCCATCGACTAAACTATTCGGTGCAATGCGTAATCCAGAGCGTTCGAACACGAGTGCTTCGATGGGTACATTCTGCCAATTGAACGCAAACCCGGGGATAGATTCCCGACCTTCCCTGGAGAACCCGCGCTCAATCGACTGATAGCGAATGCCCACATCCAGCAGGCGAATGGCAACCATTTTCAAGTCATCAGCAAACAGGTGCAGTTCGATTTCGGAATACTGATTGGCCGTGCCTTTGAGCACACTGCCCACCAAACGGGCATCAAATTCGCTAAGCAGGCGCATGAGCCCAATTGCCGATTCACGTAAGTAACGTAGCAACTCACCATCGCTGGGCTGCGCAAACAAGCGACGCCGTAGCACCACCGCTTGCTCGATATCTGCATGACTGGGGAGATCTCTGGTTTGCCACAACCCCAGGCGCTCACTGGCTTTGGTTTTAGCCCGCTGGTAATCACGGACCCCCTCTTCCAAAACAATTCGGGCAGCTTCTTCCGCGATTCGTTGCCGCAGTTTCTGACTGTTATTGCGTGCCATGATAATTTCCGAATGTTGATTAACCGACGTACCTTTACTTGGAGGCAATACATAAGAGATCTTAACGGGTCATAAGATGGCTTGACCGCCCTCCCAAAGGCCTACGGAGAATAGAAAGGCAACAGCTAAAAAGCTGGCTTTGGCTGGATTGTCCGCAGATTCTTACTATCAATCGTTGCGTCAATGCTTGCACAATCATTCCCCTGCGCTCAACGGAGGGTGTCGCAAAAGTCCGCCCAGGACTTTGCGTCACGCGGAAAGGAAAAAGTATGATTTTTCCTTTCCTCACAGAAACAACGTCTTATGATCGTTGTTTCTGGCAGCACTTCCCTGGGCTGCACGAGGCTGTCGAAAAGCTAACGCTTTTGCGACAGCTTTTCGACAGCCTCCAACGGGAGGGGGATAAGCAATCGGGTGCAACGATGGATTGTAGTCAAGCAACGCTGCGTCTCAGAAAATTTGTTCTGGTAATGCAGCGCCTTCGGGGGCGACCGACAATGCGGCTTGTTCGGGCACCCGCCCTGCCCGGAAGGTTTCAAACGCAAATTTTTTGGTACTAGGGCCGGCTCGCAGACCGGTTTCTGCATCGATTTTCACAGTCACCATCCCCTTGGGCTTTGGCCAACGACGCTCAGGTATCGACGCAAGCGCAGTTTGCATGTAATCCATCCAAATTGGCAACGCAAGCCGGCCACCGGTTTCATTTTTGCCCAGCGGTCGCAATTGGTCAAAACCCACCCAAACAGTGGTCACGATATCCTGATTGAAACCGGTAAACCAAGCATCACGCTGGTCATTCGTGGTTCCTGTTTTCCCAGCCAGATCCTTGCGCCCTAGTTTCCGCGCGCGATGCCCGGTACCAATACGGATGACATCTTGCATCATGCTCACCATTTGATAGGCATTTTCCCGATCGAGCACACGCTCAGCAGGTTTCCCAAGTCGTTGCCCTGCTGTCGGTTCCTCCGCCACTAGCGCATCACACTCCGACTGGTCATTACATGCGACCGATGGTACTTCCTGAAAAATGACATTGCCCTGCCGATCTTCAATTCGACTGATGAAGTAAGGTTCAACGCGAAACCCCTGATTGGCGAAAACAGCATAACCACTGGCCAGCTCCAGTGGCGTCATGGCGCCGGTGCCAAGCGCGAGCGACAGATCTTCTGGCAATGGGCGCTCGGTCATACGAAATCGCTGCACATGACGCAATGCAAAGTTCACCCCAATTTTGCGCAACAGGCGGATCGACACCAAATTGCGTGACTTGGCCAAAGCCACCCGCATCCGCGTTGGGCCAAAGAATCTCCCAGAATAGTTCTCAGGTCGCCAGAATGCAGATTCTCCGGAAATTTCTGTCAATTCCACGATGGGCGCGTCATTGAACAAGGTGGCTGGTGTCAGGCCTTTGGCTAATGCAGCGGAGTAAACAAACGGCTTGAAGCTAGAACCAGGTTGACGCACTGCCTGAGTAGCACGATTAAAACGACTGTAAAAATAATCGAACCCACCGACCAACGCCAGAATCCGCCCATCTTTAGGCGCCATTGACACCAGTGCCCCTTCGACATGTGGAATCTGACTGAGCATCCAGCCTTGCTGAGTCTCTTTGACACGAATCACATCGCCCGCCTGCAACACCTGATCTACCGCAGTCGGTCGAGGGCCTCGCTCATCCTCATTAATGTAAGGTCGCGCCCACTGCATGGCTTCCAGCGTCAATACAGCACTCCCACCGTCCGCGAGATAAATCGATGCAGCCTGCTTGTCCACTGATAGCACCATCGCCGCTTGTAACCCGCCAAACTCGGGGTGATTCGCGACTAAATGTCCGATCTCTTCAAGGCTCAACCCCGCAATATCATAATGCTTTTCTGGCCCCCGGTAACCGTGCCGCTCTGCATAGTGTTCCAGCCCTTCGCGCAAAGCCTTCACCGCCTTGGTTTGCAGCTCATCACGCAAGGTGGTGTACACACGGAATCCCGAGTTATAGAGCGCATCACCATATTGTTCATACAACGTCGATCTGACCATCTCAGCTACATACCTTGCGGGAACCTCTGGCTCTGGCGCATGCAGGCGAGCGCTGATTGGCGCTGCCTGTGCCTGCAGCATGGCATCGCGATCCAGCCAGCCCAACTCGTGCATCCGCCGCAATACATAGTTCCTGCGGGATTTGGCTCTGTCTGGATTGACAATGGGATTGAAGCGTGAAGGCGCTTTATACAATCCCGCGAGCATTGCAATCTGCGCGACATCAAGTGCCTGTAGTGATTTGCCATAATAAGTTTGGGCCGCGGCACCGACACCGTAGGCACGATTACCCATGTAGTTTTGATTGAGATACAACGCGAGAATCTCATCTTTCGACAGTTTCTTTTCGATATTGAAAGCCAACAGAATCTCACGCAATTTGCGTGAAAAAGTCCGCTCCCTATTGAGAAAGAAATTTCTCGCCACCTGCATGGTGATCGTGCTGCCTCCCTGCGACCTTTCACCGGTTTGTGCCAGTTTAAATGCAGCGCGCAACAACCCTTGATAGTCGACACCGGGATGCTCATAGAAGCGATCATCTTCAGCAGCAATCACTGCGGACTTGAGCTTTTCGGGAATCTCGTTGATTTCTAGGGGGATTCTGCGCTTTTCACCAAACTCAGCCAGCAAAGCGCCACTCGACGAGTAAACTCTTAAGGGCACATGATAATCCACCGCCTTGAGTTCATCGATCGACGGTAAACCTGGCAGCACATAGAGCGCCAAACCCAGTAAAAACACGACACCCAACAGCAATAAAGCTGAGACTGCCATCAAAGTCCATTTCAAAATTGCGCTCACTACGGCCATAACTTGGATTGGTTCAACAAAACTGATCGGGAAATCTGATTAATTCTCCCCTAACGGGATGCAGCAAGGACGTGCATATGCCGCATTGCGTGGTAGCCTCACTTGGTAGGCCTAGTAATTCTATCAGGTTGCAACTAACATTTGATAACCAAGGCTACATTTGCAAGCTAAGCACCTAATGGATTGAGGATTTTTTGTGTTTTCACTAGGACGGAAAAACCAGCCTTTCGTCGGGATCGACATCAGCTCCACTTCGGTGAAGCTCATTGAGCTCAGTAAGGCTGGAAACCGCTACAAGGTCGAAAGCTACGGGGTCGACCCACTCCCATCGAATGCAGTCGTCGAGAAAAATATCTCTGATATCAGCGCCGTCACCAATTCTTTGGTGAAAGTGCTCAAGCGCGCGGGCACCAAATCTAAACGATGCGCCCTTGCGGTCCCCACTTCCTCCGCTATTTCTAAGGTCATTACCATGGCTGCAGACCTGAGCGAAGAAGATATGGAGGGCCAGATTCAATTGGAAGCGGACCAGTATGTGCCGTATCCACTCGATGAAGTCAACATGGATTTCGAGGTTCTCGGCACCAGTCATAACAACCCCAATGCAGTCGATGTATTGCTCGTCGCAGCGCGTAAGGAAATTGTTGAATCCAGATTGTCGATCGCCGAAGCCGCAGGCCTTACTCCCACTGTCATGGATGTCGAGTCGTTCGCAACAGCCAATGCTTACCGACTCATCAACCCTGCGCACATTGACGACGAAAATCACGTCGTCGCTATTCTGGACATCGGTGCTTCCATGATGAGCGTAACCGTAGCCCAGCAAGATCAAGTGGTCTATTCCCGCGAACAACCCTTTGGCGGCCGCCAGTTGACCGAAGAAATCATGCGCCGTTACGGCTTGTCCTATGCGGAAGCGGGATTGGCGAAAAAGGAAGGCGGGCTGCCAGACAATTATGTCCCCGAAATTCTAAATCCCTTCAAGGAAACCTTGGTGCAGCAAGCTCAGCGACTGCTGCAGTT
The DNA here is from genome assembly GCA_024763135.1 of Thiotrichales bacterium. Lineage (GTDB taxonomy): Bacteria > Pseudomonadota > Gammaproteobacteria > UWMA-0217 > UWMA-0217 > JANTGD01. The sequence goes on from JANTGD010000038.1 coordinate 10,600, forward strand.
TTTTTCTGCCAGTGGCAGCCATCCGCCCGTAGCGGAAATCATCCTCGCCGGCGGGACCGCGAGCGTTCCGGGCCTGGATGAGTTGATTGAGCAAGTCACCCATATAAAGACCACAATCGCCAACCCTTTCAGCCGCATGAACTTCGACACTCAAATCAACCAACAGCGCCTGGGCAACGATGCACCTGCCTTGATGATTGCCGTTGGCCTGGCATTGCGGGGGTTTGATTAATGTCACATATCAACCTACTCCCGTGGCGTGAGCTCAAACGCAAAGAACAACAGCGCCAGTTTCTCGTGATGCTCGGCCTGTCGGCGCTGCTGGGACTGGCGCTGGTGATCGCAGGACATGTGTTCATGAACCAGCTTATCACTCGCCAGGAAGCGAGGAACGCGCGACTCAATACTGAAATCGCGCTGGTCGACAAACGCATCAAGGAAATCAAAAAACTCGAAAAGCTCAAACAAGCTTTGCTCGACCGTATGGAAATCATCCAACAACTCCAGCAAAGCAGACCCGAAGCCGTGCACCTGTTCGATGAATTGGTCACCACGTTACCCGATGGGTTGTACCTCACCAGCGTGGCGCAAAACGGGGACATGATCAGCATTCAAGGCAAAGCGGAGTCAGACGCGCGCGTATCCACCTACATGCGTAACCTGGAACGCTCCCCCTGGTTCAAGGAACCGACGCTGGGCGTCATCGAAACCCGTAAGGACAATCGCCAGAACAACAACGATAATCTCCGTTCGTTCACACTCACCGTCAAGAAGACCCACCCTGATGCGGATGCGAGGGGAGACAACTCATGAATTTTGAGGAAATCAAGAACTTTGATGTGAGCGATCTGAATCAGCTCGGCTCTGCGCCGATGCCCGTCAAGGTTGTGCTCATGATCGTGGTCACGCTGCTAATCCTCGGGGGTGGTTACTATCTGGATATCAGCAAACAGGTCGAAACCCTCAAGGCACGTGAAAACACAGAATTGGAACTGCGTGAACAATTTGCCCGGAAGTATCACAAGGCCGCAAACCTGGAGGCCTACAAAGCTCAGCTGGCCGAGATGGAACAAGAATTCGGCTCAATGCTCAAACAGTTGCCGGGTAAAACAGAGATCCCTGCAGTGATCCTTGATGTGTCGCAAACGGGCCTATCCAGCGGCCTGAAAATTCTACTATTTAAACCACAGCCAGAAATCCAAAAGGGTTTTTACGCCGAAAAGCCCATCCAAATCAGGCTGCAGGGTACGTATCATCAAATGGCCAAGTTCGCCAGTGGCATCGCTGCCCTACCGCGTATCGTGACACTGCATGACATCACCATTAAACCAGAAAACAATTCGGAGCTGTTGGTGATGGATGTGACCGCCAAGACGTATCGCTACCTCGCTGACGACGAAATGGAGCGCAGTGACAACAATCAAAAAGGACGTAGAGGCAATGGGCGCAAATAGGCTATTTGTTAGCATTGGGGGGTTACTGGTACTGACCGTGCTCATATCAGGCTGTTCCAGAGACAACGCAGATCTCGACGCGTATATTGCGTCGGTAAAACAACGCCCTAGCCGGGAGATTGCTCCTATCCCCGCCATTGAGAGCTACATCCCTTTCGAATACCCAGAACACGAACGAGACCCATTCGATAAAAGCATCGTCGCACCTAAGTTGTTACCCGAAGAAATCAGTCGCTCAAATATAAAGATTAATCGCAACCGGCCGAAAGAGTATCTGGAGGGCTACCCTCTCGATGCCCTGAAAATGGTGGGCACGCTGAAGCAGCAAGGCGAACTCTGGGCTCTGATCAAAACACCAGACGGCACCGTACAACGGGTTAAAAAAGGCAACTACCTGGGGCAGAACCATGGCAGGATCACCGCAATCAACGACAGCCGCGTCGAACTGATCGAAATCGTCCCCGATGGGTTAGGTGGATACAAGGAACGTCCCGCAAGTATTGCACTGAGCAATTAAAAAGCTGCGGACATGAGTATTAAAATTAGGAAAAAACAGGTATAAAGAATGGATATGCTCGCAAACCAAAGACTCGACCGGGGCACTTGGGTAGGATTGGCCCTGAGTCTTCTCTTGCTGGTCTTCACGGCAGGACAGCCGGCATCAGCCAATACCAACTCCCTGGAATCCCTGAATTTCAGCCGATTGGGTGGTGACCGCGTGCAAATCATTCTAGGCTTTTCTGAGGCAGCGCCAACGCCGTTGAGCTTCACAATCGCCGATCCCGCGCGCATCACTCTCGACTTCCCGGATACGCGCAATGACTTGGTCACCCGCTCGCAACGTGTCCAAATCGGACCCGTGGATAGCGTCACCACCGCGCAAGCGCGAGATCGCACCCGGCTCGTGGTGAATCTCTCGCATATGATGAACTATCAGACAGAGATTCAAGGCAATCAGCTGATCCTGACTCTGGCACCCCCAACGGCGGCATCCAGCTATCCGGAAACGCCTGCCGAAGCGGCTGTTACCACCGCTGCAAGTACACCAGCCGAATCCGCTCAACCCCAAATTGAACCAACACCCATTGCACCTCAAATTTCAACCGCGCCACCTGTGGCCAGCGCCCCCAGGCCCCCAGTCTATGCCACGCCGCAGGCCGGTATCTCTAGTCTTGATTTCCGTCGCACCGATGATGGCGCCGGGCGCATTTTAATCAAATTGCGGGACCCTCACACCCCGCTGGATATCAAACAACAGGGATCAAACGTCGTCGTCAGCCTGAAAGGTGCCAAACTCCCGGAAAACCTGCAGCGACGCCTGGATGTCGTCGATTTTGGTACACCCGTACAGACCATTGATGCGCGTTCGATCGGCAACAATTCCGAAATCGTCATTAAGAATAAAGGGAATTTTTCTCAGCTCGCCTATCAGTCCGATAACACCTACACGGTTGAAATTCGGCCCATCAAGGCCAAGCAGCGCAAGGCTGAAAAGCGGCAGATCAGCTATAAAGGCGAACGGCTCTCATTGAATTTTCAAGATATCGAGGTGCGTTCGGTATTGCAGCTCATCGCCGACTTCACTGGATTGAACGTCGTCGTCAGCGACAGCGTCACCGGAAATCTGACGCTACGCCTGAAAAACGTCCCCTGGGATCAGGCGCTGGATATCATTATGCGCACCAAAGGATTGGCAAAACGCCGCCAGGGAAATGTGCTCTATATCGCGCCTGCAGCAGAAATTGCCGAACGTGAGCAAAAAGAACTCATGGCGAGCAAACAAAAACAAGAACTCGCACCATTGCGTACCGAAATCATCAATCTCAATTACGCAGATGCCAGTGAAATGGCTGCTCTGCTCAAATCCGGCAGTACCAGTGGTAGCGGGCCATCCGGGGGCGGGTCGAACTCGATTCTGTCCGACCGGGGTAGCGTAACGCTGGACAAACGTACCAACAGCCTATTGATCCAAGACACGGCCGAGAAGATCGACGAAGTTAGAGCGCTGATCAAAACGCTCGATGTTCCCGTCAGGCAAGTCATGATCGAGAGCCGCATTGTCACCGCATCCGACAATTTCACGCGGGAGCTGGGTGTTAATTTCGGAGTGGCCAACACCGACAATAGTGCAGACCAAACCCTCACGACCGATTTCACCGTGAGCGTTCCAGCCGCGCAAACTGCAGGCACATTAGGGCTCGCTCTGGCGAAGATTCCGCTGGGTGCCAAACTGGACTTGGAGTTATCGGCTGCCCAGGTAGAAGATCGGGCTGAGGTGGTCGCCAGTCCGCGAATTATTACCTCCAACAAGAACCGCGCGCGTATTGAGCAGGGCGTCGAGATCCCCTATCAGGAAAAAACCTCGAGTGGGGCAACCAATACCTCATTCAAAAAGGCGGTGCTGAGTCTTGAGGTCACCCCACACATTACCAAAGACGAACGCATCAATATGGAACTCGTGGTTAACCGCGACAGCGTAGGCACGGTATTCAACGGCATTCCCAGCATCGATACCCGTGAAGTGGAAACACAGGTACTGGTCGAGAACGGACAGACGATCGTGCTCGGTGGTATTTTCGAAGAAAGCAAACTCAATGGCAGCACGCGCGTACCTTTCTTTGGGGACCTGCCGGTGCTGGGTCACCTGTTCCGCAACAAGAGTCATCGCCACGACAAATCAGAGCTGCTGATCTTCGTCACGCCGAAGATCATCAATGAGGACATGTCTCTCGAATAGGCGTGGGCCACGCGCGGTCAACGCGCCCAGATATTGCTGGGCGCGTTGACACGTTTTACCCGTTGCAACGGTATCATTCCCCTGTACACGCGTTTCCAGGTACACTTAGCATCTGTCGGATTGGACACTATCAGTGGAAAATCCATGGCTCGCGTTCGACTGAATGGCTTGGCCCTGCTCCGTAGAGTTGCTGTTCGTCTTCCCAAAATAACCATTTGATCGACGCCCAGGTTGTTCGCTGTCAATGATCGAATCCGACAGACAGGCCACTCGTGTCGAAATTCTATACGAGTATATCGCCCAGTTTAAGGAAGCTCTGATTAATTCTGGCGCGAGCAGATTGTGGTGAAAAATCGTCCAGTTCAAGGCGCGGAGCGCAGGTAATAGCTCGCTATTGCGAAGATCCGCATCGCAGACGTGGGCGATTTTGCACCACAAGATGCCGTGTTACGAATTGATCAGAGCTTCCTTAAACTGACGGACTCAGGCTTTTGTGATGCTGCGCATCCAGAGGTAGTGCGCAGGCAATGGCAGAGGTCCTTGGCAAGCACAGCAACACGCAGCTGCGGCCACCCCAGATACGTCCAAAGGGTTGCCCTGTCTGATTCCCTGGCATTGTTACACGCGTTGGGAAGGGAATAACCATTCCCTGCGAGGTGCGCCTACCCAGGAATACAGACCGGGAAACTGAGTCCGTCATTTTAAACTGGACGATGTACTAGTACATCGTCAACATGATAATGACGGCTACAGAGCATCCCAAATTCGTCAATGCAAGGCGCGTCCCGCAGGAAAGGGTGGCTCCCTTTTCA
>JANTGD010000039.1 GCA_024763135.1 Thiotrichales bacterium
AAGTTCACACCGGTGGATAAATCATTGATTGCTTCAGCGACCCCCATAATCAACTTACCATCCAATGCGATGGTTCCGTTGAAATCGAGGAGCACATCCAAAACTTCTAGCCGCCCTTGGCCGGGTATCTCGAGTATCATGATCCTGCAACACTAAATTGAATTGAAGATTCGCTGCAACCAATCAAATCCATCAAGCATCCAGTACATCGTACAGTTTAGAATGACGTACTCAGCACTTTTGTGATGCCGGGCATCGAGGCGCGGCGCGCAGGTAATGGTCTTTCCAGCGAACAGCGGCGCTTGGCCGCCTTGCCGCACACCGGCACGTTACGACTAAACACGAGCTATTGCATCATCGGATTAATTAAAGATACTTTTGCAACTCGGCTTCAAGTATCTCCGGTCTGAGTTCACCCGCCTTTGCAAAACGGATCACCCCATCGCGATCGAGCAGCACACTGTATGGTAAAGCGCCCAGCTTGTTACCGAAAGCTTTGGCAACCTGGCTGGCCTCTGCCTGACCAATCAGCACGGGATAACGAACGCCAGCCTGCGCAATATACTTTTTGACCGCCTCTGGTGAATCGATCGCGATGCCGATGATTTCGAAACCACGTGCGGCATATTCATCGCGCACGCGCATAAATCCCGGAATCTCTTTGCGACAAGGCGGACACCAGGTTGCCCAAAAATTAATCAGCAATACCTTACCACCCCACTGATCGATATTCCGATGACGACCGTCAATGTCATTGAGTCCAAAATCGGGGCGTTTGGCACCGATTGGTGTACTCGCAGTCAATGTGTTTGGCTGAATTTGAGTGGGCTCGCTAAAGCCGCCCATGCCCCAATAGACACCTATTCCCAGCAACCAAGCGGTCAACGCAATTAATAAGGTCCACCAAACTTTCCGCATCAATCCTCCTCGTACATCGTCCAGTTTAAACTGACGGACACAGTTGTCCTGTCTGCATTTCTGAGTAGGCGCGCTTCACAGGGAATGGTTGTTCCCTTTCCAAGGAGTGCAACAAGGCATGAATTGCAGGCAATGGTCCTTCCCCTGCCAATCCCCCTACCGTATTGAACGCTTTGGATTGCTCCCGCCGGGTCAATCGTAAGGCAGTTGTAGTGCTTTTCGTGAGTGCTCAATGAAGGCTTCCGGTGGAGAAAATCCAACTAACCGATAACCCTTTTGCTCCGCTCCTTCGGCCGTCCAGTACAAAATCGCTGGTGGGCCAATCAAGCCGAAATGTTTGAGTAGTTCCTGGTCCTGCGCATTGTTCTCTGTCACATCGGCACGTAATAACACTACGCCATCGAGCGCTTGAGATACGCGCGGATCGGCGAAGGTGATGTGTTCCATTTCCTCACAGCTCACGCACCAATCCGCCGTAAAATCCAACATGACAGGGCGGCCAGCCGCGCGTGCGCTGGCCAATGCCTGTTGTAGCGATGGAAGGTCACTGACGAGGCGAAAATCAAGTTTTGTTGCAGGCGCCGACAGCGTTGCTCCACCAGAACCCAGGGTCAGCCCCTTCAATGGCTGCAGCGCGGTCCCACCGCCGATGGCAACACCTACCAGCATCAGAATCCCGTAAGCTACCGCAGTGATGCCCAATCCTCGCCAAGCGGGTCGCCATTGATGCAACTGTGTTTTGCTCTCGTCTGTCGTCAGCATATAGGAGCCCGAGAGAATGAAAAGCAACGCCCACAGCAGCAAGGTCAAAGATGCGGGAAGGACCCGATCCAAAAACCAAATCGCAACACCCAACAGCATCACCCCAAAAACGGCTTTGACAGCGTCCATCCAGGCGCCAGCCTTAGGCAGCAACTTACCCGCTGATAGCCCAATGAGCAGCAACGGCGCCCCCATGCCCAAGCCCATTGCAAACAACGCCAGCCCGCCGATCACGGCACTCCCGGTTTGACTGATAAAAATCAGCGCCCCCATAAGCGGTGCGGTGACACAAGGGCCGACGATAAGTGCAGACAATACACCCATGATGCCTGCACTCAAAAGGTTCCCGCCTCGCTGTTTGTTGCTGACTTCCGTAAGCTTGGATTGAATGGCTGCCGGCATCTGCAGTTCATAAAAACCAAACATGGAAAGAGACAGGGCGACGAAAATGGCCGCAAAGCTTACTAAGACCACAGGATTTTGAAACCAAATCTGTAGATTAGCTCCAGTCAGGCCAGCGATCACGCCAACAATTGCATACACCACAGCCATCGCCAGGACATACACAAGAGATAGCATAAAGGCATGGGTTGTGGAGAGTCTTTCTCCCTGGCCAACGATAATGCCGGACAGTATCGGAATCATGGGGAAGACACAGGGCGTGAGCGCCAACAACAGGCCGAAACCGAAAAAACTCGCCAATGTCAGTAAAACATTACCGGAAGCAAGTTGTGCGGCGATGGCATCTTGCTCTGAAACACGTTGCGCAGCTGCGGCGGTTGAGTTTGCCTGCGTAACCGCCCCTACGGCAGGTGCTGCCGGAGAGGGCGTAGCGGATAGATCAGGTTGCAGCAATGCGAGTTGATTTTTATCAAAACTGATGCGTTTGGTTTGGGGCGGGTAACACACACCGAGATCGGCACAGCCCTGAAACTTAAATACAGCAGTCATGGACTGCGGTCGCTGCGTCAGACCCTGCAACTCGAAAGGGACGCTCAAGGGACCCCGGAAGACCTCGACCTTGCCGTACTGAGGATCAGCCTTCATTTCACCGGGCGGAAAAGCGCCCGCTTTCACCGTCACTCCGTCTGGTGTTTCGATACTGACCTTGATTTTATCTTTATAGAGATAGTAACCCTCTGCAATCATCCAATCGCCCACGATCCGATTGGGTGATTCAATCACTGCATCAAAGGCAAAGGCTTGTTCCGGCGGCAGGAGTTCCTCCTGTTCAGGCCCCCCAGCCAAATCGTCGCGCAACCCGCTCAGGATCTCTATCGGGCCTTTCTTTTTGGGCGGTGAACTCTCTGCCGCAATCGGCGGTGCCTCCGGGCTTGTAGTTGCCGTGGCTGCCGCTGCGCTGGCCACGTTGGCTGGCAGGGTAATCTTTAGCGATTTCTTTTGCGGCGGGTAACAAACCCCCAGATCTGCACACCCCTGATACTTCACCTGTAATTCTAGTATCGGCAACGATCCGACCTGTTTGACAGGTAGTTCCACCCGCAAATTATGCCGATAAACCTCAACCTGACCGAACAATTCGTCTTGCTTGGTTTCTCCTTTGGGCAGTTCTGGCCTACCCAACTCAATACCTTCAGGTGCTTTGAATTTTATTTTGTCTCGATAGAGATAATAACCATCCGCAATTTTCCAGCGAACCTCAACCCGACCGGGGTCCAGCGGCTCCGCTCCCAAAAATTGGAAAGCCTCATCCGGTGGCAAGAGCTCATCCGGCGATACCGCCCAGGCTCCGGTCATTACAAATAAGAACAACAATAACAAAGCGTTTGGTTTAATCATGCGTCATCTCGTCAATCCAGCCCAAATAGGCGGGCAGACCCTCTGCCACGCTGAGGCAGATGATCTCAGGAAGCTCGTAGGGGTGTCGCTGCTGGATCAGTTGCTCGACTGCGGCATAGCGTGCAGCGCGCGTCTTGATGACCAGTTGGTACTCCTTTCCTGTCTCAATCTGCCCCTCCCACCGATAAATCGAATCCATTTTTGGAAGTATATTGATACAGGCTGCCAAACGCTGCTCGAGTAAAACTCTCGCCAGATCGCCGGCAGCCGCTCTATCAGGATGAGTTGTCAAAATCAGTATCCTGTCAGACATCAGTTACGCTCCTATCCATCACGTGGATGCGGTTTATATCGCTGTTGTTTTCACACAGACCATCGCTATCACATCACTTCTGGAAGCTCTGATTCATTCTGGCGCGAGCAGATTGTGGTGAACAATCGTCCAATACAAGGCACGGATCGCACGTAATAGCGGGCTATTGCGAAGATCCGCAACGCAGTAGTGGGCGATATTGCGCCGCAAGATGCCATGTTACGAATTGATCAGAGCTTCCTTCTATCGCATTAATGCCGATCTGCGGCCGAATGCTTTGCCTATGATTGTGCGCATTTGGCAGCAATGGTGGGAAACCCAGCAAGTATTGACCGGTACAACCGGCTGAAAGCACCAACAGCCTTCAACGCGCGCGCTACCCTGCGACTGTCGCCTCACGGCCTATGAAAAAGGTAGCGTAACTAAAGCAATAGGCAGCCTGGTGGCCGTCACTATTGACGTACGTGGGGGCAACTGTTCGAGAGTCATTCGCTCACCTACAAGGGAGACGTAGATTTAGGCCCGTTCTCCCGACTCAATATGTTTCTAAGACAACCGTAATGACTCAGCCTAACCCTGAAATGCGTCAACTCTGCGTTAAAAAATGGTTATTGACACGTGTATACTCATATTTTTCGCCTCGATCTGACGTATTTCAAAGGCACTCGGTGCAGTGACGTCGTGTTTTGACCAGTCGCTGAGTAGTTACAGACAATCGATAGTAAAGCCGCATATAGAGTGCCTGGCCTCTGAGCACCCGGAGACCCAGTGGATAAGGCTTTACTATGTGGATTTTCCGAGTAAGTCGAACTCCGCGATAACCGGCGCATGATCGGAGGGCCTGTCCAACCCGCGGGGCTCACGATCAATCCAACTGGCCACACAAGATCGCGACAAAGGCTTACTGGCCAATATTAAATCGATCCGCAGCCCCCGATTGCGCCGAAATGCCGCCTGCCGATAGTCCCACCACGTATAACTGTCGGCGGGCTGCTCAAAGAGGCGAAAAGTATCAACAAAACCCAGCTCCAAGAGCTTATGCAGCGCTTCTCTTTCAGGGGTCGAGCACAGCACGCGTTCTCGCCAAAGATCGGGATCATACACATCGCGATCCTCTGGCGCGATATTAAAGTCGCCAAGCATAATATATTGTGGATATTGCTCAAGTTCTTCTGCCACAAATGCGCGAACCTGCTCGAGCCAATGGAGTTTATAGCGATATTTTTCACTGCCCACTGCCTGGCCATTGACCACGTAGAGATTCAGGACCCTTACCCCCGCAACCGTTGCCGCCAGTACGCGTTGCTCGCCCCTGTCTGTCAGTCCCGGAATCTCACTGCGCGTCTCAGCCAAATCGTAGCGGCTGAGTAACGCCACACCGTTATAGGTTTTTTGTCCCGCAAAGCTGAGTTGATACCCCAATGCCCGAAACGGCTCTATCGGGAACTGGTCATCCGTCACTTTGGTTTCCTGCAATGCAAGCACATCGACCTGCTGTTGCTCCAGCCAATCGATTACCTGAGACAGGCGCACTCTCAGAGAATTCACGTTCCAACTCGCGATCTTCACGCAGCCAGCCCGCTATGACGTAACAGGGCATCGATTTCCGGTTCACGACCGCGAAATGCGATAAACGAGTCACGCGCCTCCCGCGACCCTCCAACCTCGAGAATTTCATGTAGAAAATCAGCACCCACCGCCGGATTGAACAGCCCCTCCTCTTCAAAACGCGCAAACGCATCGGCGGACAGTACCTCAGCCCATTTGTAGCTGTAGTATCCCGCTGCGTAACCGCCTCCAAAAATGTGGCTGAAACCATGCTGAAAGCGGTTGTAGGCCGGAGGCTTAATCACCGCGACTTCAGCACGAGTCTCATCGAGAATCGCTTGTATCCGATTGCCTGATCCAGGTTGGTACTCTTTGTGGATACGCATATCGAAAATGGCAAACTCCAACTGCCGGACCAATTGCATGGCCGCGAGAAAATTCTTGCTGTCGATTAAGCGTGCAAACAGCGTTTCAGGAATTGGCTCACCCGTTTGATAATGCGCCGCAAACAGATCAAGGGCTGCGCGTTCCCAACAGAAGTTTTCCATGAACTGACTGGGTAATTCGACCGCGTCCCATTCGACACCACTGATCCCCGATACGTCCGAGTAATCGATCCGGGTCAGCATATGGTGAAGCCCATGTCCAAACTCATGAAACAGAGTGATAACCTCGTCATGGGTGAATAGGGCAGGTTCGGCTCCTACCGGAGGGGTAGAGTTACAAGTCATAAACGCTACAGGAATCTGCAGGCCTTCGGCAGTCTGCATCCTTGACATGCACACATCCATCCACGCGCCACCACGCTTTTTGGGGCGAGCATAGAGATCGAAATAGAACTGCGCCTGAAGCTGGCCTTGAGGGTCGTAAACCTCGTAAAACTTGACATCCGGATGCCAGACATTAACGCCCTCACGCTCACGTATCGATACACCAAACAGGCGTTCAACCAAAGCAAACAACCCGGGTACAACTCGATCCACCGGGAAATATGGTTTGAGCGCTTCTTGTGACAGACTGTGCAGTGCCAGTTTCATTTTTTCGCTGACATAAGGCACATCCCAGGCCTCCAGAGAGGGTAGGCCTAAAACATCTTTGGCATAAGCCTCTAGCTCTGCATATTCCTGTTGCGCTTTTGGCAAGCCACGTGCCGCCAGGCGCCGTAAAAAGTCCAAAACCTCATCCGGTGATTGGGCCATTTTGGTTGCCAAGGACCGTTCAGCATAGTTTGCAAACCCAAGCAACTGCGCAAGTTCATGACGCAGCGAAAGCATTTCTGCCATGATCTTGGTATTGTCCCATTTAGGCTCAGCTCCCTGATCCGAAGCACGCGTGGCATATGCCCGATAGACTTCTTCCCGCAAAGCGCGATCATCGGCGTAGGTAATGACCGCGTGGTAAGAAGGAAACTCCAGGGTCAATAACCAGCCGGATAGTCCGGCGTGTTCTGCAGCTTGCTTCGCCATCGCAAGCCCTGTTGCTGTCATCCCCGCAAGTGCAGCCTCGTTGGAAATATGTTTTTTCCACGCATGTGTTGCATCCAGCACATTGTCTTCAAATTTTGAAGACAACTCCGACAAGCGTTTGGAAATTGCTTTGAAGCGCTTTTGTTGCGCATCTGGTAAATCGACTCCACTGAGGTGGAAGTCGCGCAAGGCGTGCTCAATGGTTTTACGCTGAGCAGCATCGAGCGTTGCAAATGTCTCACCCTCTGCAATTTGGCGATAGGCTTCGTAGAGTTCGCGATTTTGCCCCAACTCTGTCGCATAGTCTGACAAGAGGGGCAAACAGGCATTGTAGGCGCGGCGCAACTCATCACTATTGACAACGGCATTCAAATGCCGCACCGGCGCCCAGATATTGCTGAGTCGATTCTCTTGTGCCTCGAGCGGAGCGACCAAACTCGCCCACGTATAAGGGCCGGGTTGTGCCAAGAGCTGTTTAAGATGCTGCCGATTGTCTGCCAGAACTTGGCGTATCGCAGGTTCGATCTCACTCGCATCAATCTGACTGAATGGCGGCAAACCCTGCATGGCTAGTAAATGGTTCATACATTCCTCGTACAGTTGGTTTGGGCCGCAGTTTAACGCATCCTCGGGGCGCCACGGAGTTTGAAACAATTCCCACAAGGGTTCTACTCCGCACCCTACTAAAGAGGTGCCGCAAAACGACTCTATCGGCGGATTGCTGTGCGGCAAGCGTCATGATGCATGCCTAAACGCTTTGAGTTGATGCGTCAGTGGCAGGACCAGTCTCATTAAGACGATCCCTCGTGAATCACTCACGGCGTAATGTGCATTCAGTCCACGCTTATCGGAGATTTATTGCTCGGGTCTTTAATCACTAAAGGCGCTCGCCTCATAACCGATAGAGACAGTAAGCATCGCCAAATCGAATACAGGCCTCCACAGCACACGGTCACCTACATCGAGAGCGGCTGGAACGGATCACAAAGGAGATCAAATAGCCCAAAAGCAGGATGAACGAGCGGAATCAAGCAAGCGAGGCCCGCTATGATTCACTTTTCATTCACTTTGTGTTGGTAAACTACAACAGTATTTGACAAAAACGGTCTGGAAACACGAGCGTGACATTAAGTACCAGTCCTAGGCGTCACCCCCATTTCAGGGTGTTGCGAAAAAGACACATGAAAGATAGGGTCATTATTCAGCTGTTTGAACTGTGACCTCGTTGAGAGAAGCTCTTGATTACTTTAGGTATAGTCACCATAGTTTACAAACTTCTTCAATATTATGAGTTACATTCTCTACATAACTGGTGAAGTGATCGGCCATTAGTAGGGATAAATACAACACTGATCACAGAGTTATCGCTTGAAACGTAAGGTAAAGAGAACCATGAACCAAAATTCGCAAGGAGAACCCCCGAGTCACAACCCATTCCTTAAAAATGTCGCTCATCACGTGTGTGAAGCCAGACGTAGAGCGCATGCTAGCTCGACAAAGACACGAGAACCACAACAAAAAGAAGATATCGATGTCGTCGTTTTCCGAAGCCGAGATTAAGCTCTAGGGTAAGGGTCATCCGAACGATGAAGTTCGGGTGAATCCCGGGTTTCACCTCCTCCTATTCACTCAGTCGCATGGGTGAGCGGATAACGCTCTGCGACAGCACCTAAGACACTGCTGCTTTCGTGGGAGATCCCAGCATTTTTTCCATTCGTCTTAGCCCTCTACTCCTGGTGCTCGTGCTATCGGCCACCTCGGCAAGGGCGCAGCCTTGTGGGCAATCATTTAAGCAACTGGAAAACATCAATGCGGCCGCCGCGCTACTTATCGATGCGCAAGGCCGGATACAGTGTGCTTATCATGCCGAAACACCCTTAGTTCCCGCCTCAACCCTCAAACTGTTAACCGCATGGGCTGCACTCCGTACCTGGGGGCCGCAGGCACGCTTTAAAACTGAATTCTTCCTGGATGCACACAAACAGCTCTATATCAAAGGGTATGGCGATCCATTCCTGGTTTCCGAAGAGCTGAAGGCCGCTATGGCAGCTGTAGCAAAAAGGCTACCCAGCACCAAAATAGCGCGAGTCCTCCTGGATGATAGTTTTTTTTCATCCACCATCCATATCGATGGTCGGTCCCTCAGTTCAAATCCTTACGACGCACCATCAAGTGCGATCGCTGCGAACTTCAATACTGTTTACCTGCAGAAAACCTTAAACAGAATTGCCTCTGCTGAGCCACAAACCCCGCTTGTTCCAATCTCCCGGGCCTTGGGCCAAACGCTCGATACTCCACTTGCACGCATCAACCTACACTCGCGTGAACTAGCCGTGAAATATGTGGGGGAGTTGGCCGAGGCCTACCTCGCTGACAACGGAATTAGCACCGCGCAGGGAGTTGGCATCGCGCAGGTACCCAAGCAGGCGAAAAAAATTTACACGCATCTCAATAGTCGTACCTTGGAAGAAGTGCTCACTGCCATGCTGAAATATTCAACCAACTTTATTGCCAACCAGATATTCCTCAAGCTTGGAGCGCAGCAGCTGGGTGGGCAAGCGACGGTGAAAAAAGCCAGGCAGGCTATGAAGCGTCAGATCAACGAAGCATTTGGTTGGACAACTTTTGAAATTTTCGATGGCGCAGGGCTTTCGCGGCGCAATCGTTTGTCCGCGCATCAATTGGTCGAGCTACTCAAGGCGCTTGAGCATTACCCGACGCTGTTACCTTCTCGGCAAAACGGCATACGCGCGAAAACCGGCACCCTAAAGGGTATCAAAACATTAGCGGGTTACATTCACGACGACAATGCTGATGCGCGCTTCGCGATTCTCATTAATGAGCCTACGAATGCTCGCTTACGCTACGACGTGCTGGAATACTTTACGACACAGCTTGAGTGATACACGATTTTAGTCGCTGAGCTAACAAGGCTGATATCGGTCGGCCTGCGTGGGAGGAACCCGGGTTTTGTTTGCATACGAGCCACATCCAGAAATCCTCGAAACACTGCTGCATTGCGCACTCCCGCTCCAATCTATTTATAACCTTTGATCGCACGGCGCTCTATGTGTTTTTTTCGCGCTTCTCGGGACGAGATGGCACAACTTGTGCCACAAGGTGAATCACGCACCCGTTAGCTCACAGTTGGATAGTTACTGGTGCGTAGCGGCTACACGTGTTTCGGAATTTCCCGCCTCTCGTTTTGGAAATCCCAATTCCGTAAGATATTCATGAAAATAGTCCACGGTAAACGATTCAGTGCACTGAGAATTCGCAAATGCTGCCCCAGCCTCAGCAATACGATGTCGTAAAGCAGTATCTTCTAATAATAGTTGGATGCGCTCAACCAGCGTGTCAACATCACGCACGGGGTAAGTCAACGCGTTTTCCCCCGATTGCACATAACCTTCCATCGCGACCGAATCAGTGACGATGGTTGCGCGTTCCAGATAGAACTGCGAAATAATACTGCCGTGCCCACAGGGTACAGTAGCAGACCTTAACGGTAGCACCATAAAACTGGAATAACGTGCAATATTCAAGGCCTCAGCATACGGAATATTCGATAACAGCTCGACATTGTCTGGTATTTCCAGCCCGGCGATACTTTTTGGCGACGCGACCACCACCAGCTTTTCGTCAGGCAGGCGTCGCATGGCAGCGAAAAGCGTTGCATAATCCCGCCCTTCCCCGCCCATTGCAGCGATATACTCCCCTTCGATGAGCGGCTTGGCATCCTCGGGTACCGTTGGCTTTCCCACGCTCCAGGGCACCATGCGAAAACGGTCCTGCGGTAGTTTCAATAATTGTGGATAGTGCTGCGCTTCGACATTGGTAAAACTGATGAAACGATCCACGTTACGTAACGCCAACCGCAGCAGAATGCGAAAAAGCGGTCCGTAATCATCGTAGTCTGGCATGGTATAGGCCCATGCAAGATGCGTCGTATGGCAACCCAACAAACGCTTACAAATTGCAACCGACAGGGCACTGCGCTCACCATGCGTAACAATCAGGTCCGCGCGACGCGCCTGCCAAACAGCGCGCATTGCTGCTACATAGCGGGCAATATAGGGTTTTTGAATTCGGTTGATACGCGGCGTATCGGTGGTGGAGATAAAAGACCATGACAAGCGCGGATCAGCTGCATCAGCTATCCATCTCCAGCGCGCAATTTCTTCCACGTAGTCACCGCTGTATTCTTGAATATGGATTATCTTCATGACGTATTCATCCCGCTATTCAGCACGCTGGTCTTCCATCGCAGTCACCGGCACCTCGTGGGAGAGGCTATTCGAAAATTAGGTAGCCCAGTGCGGACAAAAAAGATATTGCCCTTTTTTTTGGCTCAACCTTTTAGGTATCCACCTACTTTCATCATCGAGTCAATACTATGGACTCAAAACCCCGCCTAGACAAACACCCTTGTCAGAGGGCAGTGGAAGTTACCAAGACAAACTATCGCATAAACTCTTACAGAGCGCCTAATTCGTCTATGTAACCCAATTAACACCACACCCGGTCTCAGCATCGAGTGTTTACTCAGCAAGACACCCCACCTCTGAGCGTAGATTACCGTTCTTCGCCAATCAGTACTCCAACAACTCCGCTTTCAGGACCCACACCGGAGAGTCTATAGGGTGATTCAATTGTTGCGTCAATCGTCGAAGTAGTGGTCAGAATCCAGGTCCAAGTCTCCTCCGAAACCATCCGGTAACCCGCGCTGCCTGCGCGCGATCTCCGCTGCTTGTGGATCTTTCTCTTCTGCGGGTTGGCTAAACCGCATCTCGATAACCGCAGTATCAGGAATGACTTCCGATTCCATCTCATACATGCCGGTGGGTTGAGAAAAATCATCGATTGACTCGAACTGTAGCTCTATCTCTGTCATCGACAGCTGCATAGTGTTGTCCATAACAATGTTCTCCCTGATCATGTGAAGTTAACGCGTAGTTGATGTGCAACCACTGGGTAGAGGTTCGAGTTGTGGATTCGCCTGTGGTTGCGGCAACTGAAACTCTACTTCAGTTCTTATCGGCAAATGATCCGAATGATTAACACCTAAAGTCTCTGTTTCACAAGCTTTTAGGCTCGGTGTCACAAAAATATGATCGAACGCAAGCCGGGGTTCCCAGCTAGGATAGGTCAGCTTGGCCGCTTCAGGCGCTTCAAGCGGTGTATTGGCAAAAAAGTGGCGAATTTCGCTACTGTCCAACTCACTGTTCAGGTCGCCCATAACCACTACATGATCATAGTGCTTAACGATATTCGCAATGTAACGCAGCTGCCGGCATCGCGCTCGCGAAGACAGCGACAAATGCGCCAGTATCACAACCAATGGATTATCAGCATCCCCAAAATGAGCTTCCAACGCGCCCCGCCCCGGAATTCGACTGGGTAGCGAATGCGCTTTGACATAGGATGCTTCGTATCGACTCAATAGCGCCAGACTATTTTGTGCCACGATACCCAAATCGCGGTTAACCCGATGATAACAAAAGGGAAGCCCTGCCTTTTTTGCCACATACTCTGGTTGGTGCACAAATTCACTGCGAATGCTTCCGGCATCGAGCTCCAGCAAACCCACAATGTCGTAGTCCGCGACGATATTCGCGATACGATCGAGATTACTTTTTCTATTGGGAAAGGGCAGCACATGCTTCCAGCTATTGGTGAAATAATGACGATATTTACTAGCTGGTATACCTACTTGTATGTTGTAGGTCAATAATTTGAGCCGCTCGACAGCCTTGTCGTGATTCAAGCCTTGCATCAACATCTCTCTATCTTTTCAAACAGCTTAGTGTGATGCTTAGATTTGCTGTTGTGCATGAGTCGCAATATCAATGTTGTGTGGCTAAATTGTAACAATACGGTGCGCTGTAAACATTCTCATACCCTGGTGAGCATGGCTCAGCTTAAGCTCTGTCAGATTTCACGCTGTTCGACTGACTGTCTTGACGAGCGATCGACAGAAGCAATCGGCCTCATTGAATCGAGGCCCTTTGCCTCGGTCGAGCATCCTATCTTGTTTTGCTCCCAGGTGGTTCTCTACTCGCGCGCTAATACATCAGGCTGTGTTCGATAGGGCAAATATGTGGTACTGAGTCTAATTTTTTCCGGATGGGGCAATGGCAGGGCTATCATCCCATTGCATCTCCATAAGGAACCAAGATCCACTCGCACGGTGGGCTCGCTAGCCTCGAACAGGCCTCTGGACCCACGCCGCCTGACATCAAGAAGCACGTGGACTGAATCAGCTTTTAGCAGCTAATCGCGCGCGCTCTTTATCTACAAGAAAATCGACGACACTAAAGAGTTCTTCGTAACTCGTAGCACCTGAATTTAAGACTCGATACCGTCCATTCACAATGAGTGCGGGAACTCCAGAAACATCATAACTTTTTGTGAGTTCCGCTGCATGGTTTGTTTTGGTGATGACTGCTAACGAATTCATAGCTTCGCGAAACTTGTCGGCATCGATGCCCTGAGATTCGAAAAAGCGCGCAAAGGCATCCTCTGTAGCAAGACGGCGGTGTTGTTCGTGCATTGCTTCGAACACTCGCCCATGCATAGTGTCTAGCTGTCCGAGTGCTTCCAGCGTGTAGAACACTTTTCCGTAAATTGTCCAGGAAGGGCTCAAAATGCCAGGCATAGCGATAAATGCGACGTCGTCCGGTTTATTTTTAAGCCAGTGTTCCAGGGGTTGTTCAAGTCGGTAACAATGCGGACATCCATAGGAGAACAGCTCACGCACTTCAATCTTTCCTGGGGGCACCTCAGTAGGCTGAGGATCGGATAATAGTTCATAGTGCACACCTTCTTTAAAAGGCGTAGCCTGGTCACCGAGTTTCGCCAACAGCAAGGGTGAATGACCGATTTGTTCTGCAGCCACTACCCAAAACGGCCAAATCAACACTAAAAACATAAACCCACGAATGTAATTTCGCATCATTACCATCTCCAAATATTTCGCAAATTATCAGCGTCAGCAAAAACGCCCATCATCCCGCCACGCTGACCATACAATACTAACCAAATTGCTTTTGTAACGACTCGTTTTATTAATCCAGTTTTGACAATTCGCCACGATGTTAAGTGTCGGCACACGCAGCCTAAAAACGCCGCTCCGCGACTCTTGAGGTTCCGCCTAGAGCATCTAACACAGCCCGAGGTTAACTGGATCTGAACCGGCGACAACTGTTCGACCTATGGCAGCAAACCATCCAGTGAGCATAAAAAAAGCGGCATGACGCCGCTTTTGAGTTTATTCCAGCCCTGCAACTTGTTGGTTTGTCCATCGCCTGCAGTGGGCCAAACCTCAAGGCACAACGCATAGCGAAACTATTTAAGCCCCTGAATATACTGTGCTACTGCATCAATTTCGTCATCCGTCATGTGTAGCGCTACATTACGCATCATCTTCCCTGCGTCATTCGCACGTCCACCTTTGCGAAATTCATAGAGTTGGACCGCAACATATTTGGCATGTTGGCCGGACAAACGCGGAAATTTGGCTTCCGGGTTACCCATACCCGTTGGACCATGACAGCCAGCGCAGGCCGGGACGCCTGTCGAGGTGTTACCGCCCCGATACACCATTTCACCCAGCTCCACTTTTGTTTCATCCGCCATGCCAATCTTGGTGTTCTGCGTCCCAAAGTAAGCCGCAAGATCCGCCATATCCTCCGGTGTTAACTTCTCCACCATCGGCGCCATCGTAGCGTTTTGTCGCTCACCATCCTTGAAATTTGCCAATTGCTTAGCGAGATAGTTAGGATGCTGGCCCGCCAGTTTTGGCCACTCAGGGTTCATACTATTCCCATCGACACCATGACAAGCCGCACACTCGGTCGATTTTACCTTTCCTGCCTCGGAACTTCCCGCTTCGCTAGCCCCTGCAGGACCACCCAGGCCGAAAACAAAAAAGGCCGTGACAACTATAAGATATTTCTTCATCGTTTTATTTGCTCCAAACGCATCACTGATGTTTAGTTTCCGATTGCCCAGCAATCTCATCAAACCTGATTTATCATGAAGATCCACTTTGCTAATACTCGCTTCGAAACTAGCTGCGCAAAAGCCAGTCAGTTTCCTGCCCCCGAAGGTCCCGAAGTAGCCTTCGCGGGCCGCTCGAATGCCGGAAAATCCAGTACACTTAATAGCTTATGCCAGCAACGCCGGCTTGCCCATGTCAGCAAAACACCTGGCAGGACACAAATGATCAACTTTTTCCGGCTTGATAATCAGTCCAGGCTTGTGGATCTTCCCGGATATGGCTATGCCAAAGTCCCTGACTCAGAGCGGCAGCGTTGGGCAGAGCTGATTGAAACCTACCTCAATACCCGTCCGGTCCTGACTGGGCTCGTCATTGTAATGGATATCCGGCATCCCATGTCCGATTACGATTGGCTTATGCTGGATTGGTGTCAAGCAGCACAAGTCCCGGCGCACCTGCTCCTCAATAAAGCCGACAAACTCAAACGTGGTGCCACTGCAAAAACATTGCTAAGTGTGAAAAACACGCTGCGAGCTCAAGGCATTGCTGCAAGTGTACAAACATTTTCCGCCAGCAAGCGCGAGGGCCTCCAGGCGCTCTACAATAAACTGAACCAGTGGCTAATCGAAGATGCTACGACTCCTGATTCGACCTAGCAACTCAGGGGTCTACCCTAGTACCTCGTCCAGTTTAAAATGACGGACTCAGCGCTTTTGTGATGCTGCGCATCAAGGCGCAGTGCGCAGGCAATGGCAGCGTCCTTGGCAA
>JANTGD010000040.1 GCA_024763135.1 Thiotrichales bacterium
CTCGGGGAGAAGGACAGGATGAGGGAATGCATTCAATCAAAGCATTCACGCTTAAAATCCCCTCACCCCAACCCTCTCCCTGGGGGAGAGGGGGCTAGGAACTCCGAAACTTGAGTTATTAAGAGTAAAAAGACACAGTGGGGTACGGGGCGGTATACTCTCACGCAAGACAAACAATCCACAGTTAACAGCCCCCGTTGATTGCCTGCGATCTTGATCGCAGGTTTTTTTTTAGCCATTTTCTAACAAGCCATGTAAAACTCAGGCATGCTAATCCTGCACTACTAAGACCCTCTGATAACGACTCAACTCATCTCTGAACTACGCCATTTCTGCGTTAAAAATACTCATCGACACGTGTAAACTCACATTTTTTGCCTTCACCTGACGTATCTCTGGAGCAATCTGCGCAGTTACGTCTAATTCTAGCGACTCGCTGAGTCCATACACTCTCTATATTCAAGCCTCATACAGAGCAATCAAGAGGTTACGGATCAAGGCGGGATTCGCCGGTGGTCGAGGTCATTACCACAAGGCGCAACACTGAGCTTTAATCTTTGGGACGTTCCCTGCGGGCGGATCTTTAGGCGCTCGTTCACGAAATTGTGCTGGCTTCTCTGAGTAAGTGTCGGCTTAAATTAACAGGTTGCTGAAAAAGTCTCAGCTGGCACGATCCAGCGTTAATTGTGGCTAAAAATGCTCATTTACTGCGTGTAAACTGCGCTTTTTCTCCAGATTTTGCCTTGTCTCGCACCCACCTGAGAGTTTTTCAACAGCCTGTTAAGGAAGCTCTGATCAATTCGTAACACGGCACCATAAAATGCTGTATTCAGAGCCTCAGGTACCGCCACGACACTGCGCTCATTCTCCTTGCTACGCATTCTATTTAGGGTTTAGGCACTTCTTTTTTGTAGTCGTTGACATCGAGTTCGTGTTTTTTCAACAAAGTCCACACGTGGGAGCGATTCATATTGATTCGGCGCGCCAATTTCACCACCTTGCCTGCTTCCTCGATCAACCCCTGTTCGAGGTAGAGCTTTTCCGCCGCGGCGGCAGCCTCTTTTTTCACATCGGCCAATGGCCGGTCGAGCAGACTCACCTGCTCATTTTCAGGCCCAGCCGAGTCACTCGCATGCTGAGTTGGCTTCTTCAAACCAGGCCGTATCGTTTCAGGCAAATGCTCAATATCGGCTTTGCCTGAACTTGCAAGGCAAGAGATTCTGTAAATAATATTTCTCAACTCCCGGACATTACCTGGGTAATCATAGTGATCCAGAAATGTTCTAAGTCTTGGCGTTAGCTGAACGGGAGGTCTGCTGAGTTGACCGGCGGCTTCGCCTGAAAAATAGTCAAACAATAGAGAGATTTCATCGCGGCGCTCACGCAGTGGTGGCAAGGTGACATTGATTACGCTCAAACGGTAATAAAGATCTTCACGAAACAGGCCTTTCTGGCTCATATCCAATAAATCACGATTGGTGGCAGCCACAATACGCGTATCTACATAAGTCACTTGGTCGGAACCGACTCTTTGCAGCTCATTGGACTGGAGCACCCGTAACAACTTCACCTGCCCCTGTAACGGCAGCTCACCGATCTCATCCAGGAAAATGGTACCACCGTCTGCGGATTCAAATTTTCCTTTTCTGTCAGACGTGGCACCGGTAAAAGCGCCCCGCTTGTGCCCGAATAGTTCGGATTCTAAAAGATTATCTGGAATCGCACCGCAGTTAACCGAGACGTACGGCTTGTCCGCGCGTGAGCCATTGTTATGGATCACCTTGGCCATCAGTTCTTTACCGGTACCACTTTCTCCATTGATGAGCACAGGCAGCGTGGTGGGCGCGGCTTTTTCAGCGATCTCCAAGGCTTCCAGCAACTTGGCGCTTTCCCCAAACACCCCTTCAAAAATGAAATTGCGCTTCAATAGCGCTTGCTTACGGCTCTTGGAGGATTGTTTCTTCGGTGGTATCGCTGCCGCTTCTGCAGAGGCTTTCAATAAACGTTCTTTATGTGAAAGCTGCATAACCTCATCGCGCAGCGCATTGCACTGATGCAGCATCTTTTGTAACTCAGGCCGCTCCATTTTGTTGGTCCAACGTAGCGAGGAGCGCATGATTTCAATCTTCTCTAAGAGGCTGGCATACGATAAGGCTGAATCCGTCCCATCTGTGTGTACATCGTATAACTTCATCCATCTGCTCCCGAAATCTGCTTGCTGACGAGTTGATGGTACATTCCCTTCCGCTCGAGCAATTCGCGGTGTGTGCCCTGCTCAACGATAGAGCCATCATACAGCACCAAAATGGTATCCGCGTGCATAATTGTACTCAGACGATGCGCAATCACCACTGCGGTGCGTCCTTTGAGTATATCCTGCATATTATTAAGAATGTTGCCTTCTGACTGAGTATCGAGCGCGGATGTCGCTTCATCAAATATCAACAACCTTGGATCGTGGTAAAGCGCTCTGGCAATACACAGGCGTTGAATCTGCCCGCCCGACAAGCCCATGCCTCGTTCTCCCACAATGGTTTCATAGCCCAGCGGCATATTGTTAATAAAACCGTGCGCATCCGCGAGCGTGGCCACCTCAATAATCCGCTGACGATCGGGGTTTTCTTCGCCCGCCGCAATATTCTCGGTGAGCGTGCCTGAGAACAATAAATTACTCTGCATCACATACCCCACCTGGGCCCGATAGTACTCTCGGTCTACAACACTCAAATCATAGCCGTCGATCATAATCCGCCCCTCACTGGGCTCGTAGAAACCCACCATCAACTTCGCCAGTGTTGTTTTCCCCGAGCCGCTCAGACCGACGATGGCGACCATTTCGCCCGCCTTGACCGAAAAGCTAATGTTCTCCAGAACATATTTGGGCGCATTATCCGTATACCGGAAATACACATTCTCAAAAGCCACGTCACCATGTAAATCCGGCAGCAAAACCCGGGAGCTGATATCCTCTGGCTTTTGTTCCGGCTCCAAGTCGAGCACATCGCCCAGGCGCTCCATCGCAACGCCGGCTTCATGCACCTGATTCCACATGCCAACCAACCCCATCAAAGGTGCCAATACGCTACCCATCAATGCATTGAACGCAATCAATTGCCCGATGGTCAGCTCATTGGCCAGCACCAGATTGGCGCCCACCCATAGAATCACAATGGTCGTCGCAGAGTTGAGCAGCTGACTGGCCAGGCCAATCAGGATGCCAAAGCGTTGCGCCCGGTACTGTACATCGAGTGCTTTAGCGTACTTTTTTTCCCACTTCATACGCATTTGGCGTTCGATGCCCATTCCCTTAATGGTTTCCGCACCACCTAATGTCTCCATCAAAATGGCTTCCGATTCGGTGGAAGCATTGAATGTTTCACGGGCGTACTTTTTCAATGTCGGCGTCACTAAAATCGTCAAGAGCAATATCGGAACCACGAATGCAATAAGCAATAAAGTCAACGTAACGTTGTAGATAAATAAAATCGTAAAATAAATAAATACCATCAACAGATTCAGCACCGTCGTCACGGTGGATTCGGTCAGAAAGGCGCGAATCGTCTGATTTTCCTGAAACCGCGCGAGTATATCGCCGGTTTTTCGGGTTAGAAAAAAGGAAATCGGCAGCGACATGGCATGCTTAAAAAACATCGACATCATGGTGAAATCGAGATTTCTCACCATATAGGCCGATAGGAATGATCTGAGCGTCATCGTCAATTGCGAGAAAACCGTAGTAATGATCAGACCCATGATCAACAGATTCAACAACTGCACATCCTTGTGCACGATGACCTGATCCAGAATATTCTGGGTGATGACCGGAGGTACAACGCCGAGTAGCTGAATAATGAGCGTTGCAAGAAACAGGTGACCCAGGATCTTTTTGTAAGGGCGGAGATAACTGACAAATCGAACCCAGGGTGATTTTGTCGATTCTTCCTGTACGATTTCCGTACCCGGGGTGAATAACAAACACGTACCGCTCCAGCCCCGTTCAAACTCTTCCACCGTTAGTTTTCGAAACCCCGGACCTGGATCGGCTATCCACACATGTGACTTGGACACTCCATAGATAATGATGTAATGATAACCTTCCCAGTGAGCAATAAATGGCAGCTCGAATCCCAGCAGTGCCTGATAGGTACATTGTACGCCCCGGGTGCTGAATCCCAGTGATTCCCCGACCCGCGCTAAACTCTCCATCGTCGCGCCTTCGGTGGTGACATTCGCCAATTCACGCAATTTCCCCAACGTCATGGGTATTTTGTAATACTTACAAATCATTGCCAGGCATGCCGCCCCGCAGTCCATTTCCTCTGCCTGCGGTACCAGAGGAAACCGTTTTATGACCTTCTCTCCATGCTTTGGCTTGGAGCTCAGATCCATAAGAATCGGTCGTTTACGTTTTTCAATGAGTTTCTTCTGGCGTAATATCTCCCGATCCAGGAATTGAATCCGCTCTTCCAAAACTTCCCGTAGCTTTGGATTTCTCTCTAAAATAAAATAGATCGTTTTCTCCGGCACTACCAACAATGTGGTATCGGTTACCGCGACTGCGCTAGCTTGCTGTTCTTGTCGCGTCAGTACCGCTTTTTCTCCAAAAATTTCGCCTTGCGTCAATGTCGCGAGCGACAGCTCGTCCCCGCCTTCTTTGCGTATTATATTGACTTGTCCGCGTCGCACCGCGTACAGGCGATGGTCCTCCCGCGTATCTTGCTCCAGAATCGTCTGCCCTGCGGAAATTCGCTTGACCCCAATACTGCCGATGAGCTCTTCGAGTTCCTTTTGTTCTATTTTTTTATCGAGATCAAACAGCTTGTTGATAAAGCCTCCAGCGGACGCCAATGCGATATAACTGGCGATATACTTCTGCGCTTCGGCATTTCTCTGCAACAAAGGAATCAGCGCATCACGGGGAATGACCATTACCTCAGTCTTACCTGACGCGCGGACAGACACTTCTAACGGTTCCTCGCGGAACGCGGCTGCCTCCGCGAATGTCTCGCCTTTCTTACTGACCCCCTGGCTGATCTCTTTTCCGCCTTCCTCGATAAACATTCTGGCTCGTCCGGAGCGGACAATACATAAACCGTCCGGGACATCACCAGCCTGGTAAATCGTATCACCCAAGGCATACTGCGTTTGCTTAATCGCGGCTAAAAGAGATTCTAATTCAGCTTCTGAAAAGACAGACAGCATCTTGACGGACTTTAGAAACTTGACATCTTCACTTGTACTCAAGGTGGTCGCTCCAAATTTATTGTTCTCTCTGCGACTCAAAACCTGACCCGGCGATGAGTCATATAAATCGATTCAGTTTATTGCGGCAATCCATAGTAAAGCCTCATTCAGCAGGTCTCTTGGTGAGGACCGGGACATGGCCGGCGAGCCACGCCTTGACCCGGAACAGCTGGGGTGCTCGGTATGAGGCTTTACTATGGATTGTCTTAGTCAGCGTTGAAATTAGTGGGCTGCAGCTCAGTGAGCTTATCAACTCCTGCACACCTCACCGTTTTTTATCAGCCGGTTTGCGTCACAGTACCGGGCTGACCCAAACGCGCCAAATAACATCTCGAAAACTTGCTTATGAATATTCCCCCCTCTACCCGTAACCCGGACCGGGTTAACTATGATCCATGCCTTACGTGCCTATCGCGCGCTTTTGCGTCCTACGGTATCGATGCGCCGACCCTACCCTCACGCGCCCTGATACGTACACTCTGTGGCGCTCTCTATAAACCCTACTATGGATTATCTTAATAAATGTACGAAGTCGATTTTCACCCACTGCAACCAAGCGATTGATACCACCTCGTGTACTAATATTTCGTCAAACTGTGCGTCAACCTCTATTGAAAATAGCGTACAGGGCTGTGTAAAAACCGATGCAACGATTGCATCTTTTTTGCAATTGAAATGAACCACTCCGACTAAGTCCTGAGATAGGCCCCGTCGCATGAATACCCATCCATTTAACGGGGCGTTCTTAGCAAGAAAACGCCACTGCTCAGATTGCCCCTGAAAGACATCCGCTCAATTCAAAAAATGTGAGCTTACAAGTGTAAACGACCATTTTTCACGCTGAAACGGCGTAGTTCAGGGGCGAACTGATTAGTTACAACAAAATTCCGCTATAACGCTTACTTGCAAATCGATCGAGGGCCGATTACAGCGCTTGAATCTGATGTTCCTTGGCTCGCTCTGCCATCCAGGTCTCTTTCAGTAAGGTCTTAATTTCAGAGCGAGTCTCATCGTCTAGCGAAGCCGGCGTAACACTGTCGATTCGGAAAATTTCGAAGCGACTGCCATCCGAAGATGAAAAAGGCCCCAAAATATCACCCTCTTTTGCATTGAACAGTTTGCTCTCTATTTCACCACTGAGCGATCCACGCAGAATTTTTCCAATTTTTCCACCCTGCTCTTTGGTTTCCGCGATGGAGTTTTCCTCGGCCAACTCCGCAAATGCGTCAGCATCATCTTCCAGAATCGAGACAATTTCGCGTGCCTTACCTTCCGAATCCAAAACAATATGGCTGACTTCAACACTATCGAATCGCGGCGAGTTAAGTTTAAAATACTCTTCCACGGAACCATGATTAGTTATATCGTCCAGCATTTTTTCCTGATACGCCTTCTCCGTTAGGTACTCCTCAAAATCATCGAGGCTCACACCCATTTTGTCGAAGTAATCGATCGTGTCTTTGGCCCGATGCAACCCCATAACACGGCGGAATTGCTCGGATTTATCCTGCACTTCTTCCAACGGCACCTGTATGCCTTTACGCTTCGCCGCATGCACCAGAAGTTTTTCACGCAGTACCTCTTCAACCAGACCATCGAATCGCCCCATGAGTTTGAGGGTGCTGATCAGTTTATCGGTGCTGATTACTTCGTCGTCGATCTTTACTATGTCAGTCATGTTACTTTCTCCACTGGTTTAAGAAATAAAACAGATGATGATTAATCGCTCCTTGATACTGCCACATCTAAGGCAGTTCCGTTATCCCGAAAATTCGCTATATCAACTATGAAATTACGCTCCTCCCATATCTTTGATCGGTGCCAAAATTAAATCGATAAACCTGCGGTGCCGCACAATAATCTCGGCGGTAGCCAGCATGCCGTAGCGGATCGGATAATCCTCACCCGCGACATCAAAAGCGGCCTTATCCAGACTGATTCGCCCCTTGAAAACAGGCCCGTTGGCCGTTTTGGAAATCTCCGCCGTTGGCGATATATATTCCAAGGTACCTTCTATGAATCCGTACCGTTGGTAGGGAAACGCATTGAATTTCATTTTCACCGGCAAACCCACCCGCAGTAGTCCGCGATCTGATTCACGGATCTCCACCTTCAGCATCGGAGCGGCATTCAAAGGCGCAATTCCACCTAGTGGTGTATTTGCCTGAATCTTGTCCCCCGGCTGCGTAAAGGCGAGATTGGTAATAACGCCTGTCTCAGGCGCACGTATGCGTAAGAAATTCTCTTCGTCAATATCATTGAAACTCACTCGTGAGGCCGCATCGGCACGCAGCCTCGCGCTGCGCAACGCAAGATCGAGTTTGGTTTCTTCATTCAGAATATTTTCGCGTAATGTCTCCAGCTCAATCCGCAACTCGGTCAGCCTCTGATAGCTCTCTTCGAGTCCTGCAGTGGCTTCTGCATCCTCGCGGCTGAGATTGAACTCCAGCTCTCCCAGGCTGGCTTCAGCCACTCTGAAATTGGCCCGGGCTGCAAGATATTCACTGCGCTTGAGTTCCACCTGATCACGCGATACGCCACCGCTCGACAACAAACGTTCAAATTTGGCTTTTTCCTTACGAGATACCTCCAGCGTTCGGCGGGCTTTTTCCCGGCTGCTCAGCACCTCCTGTAACTTTGCTCGCTGTGCCTGTTTGAGCTTGTCCAAGCCTTCAGCCACACGGCGCTCGTAAAGCTGTTCTGCCACTTCTATCTGACGTTGCAGTGCTGCGGCTTTTTGCTCCATCAAGCGCTTCTTTTGCGGGAATTGATCGAATTCCCGTTCCGCTGCTTCCAACCTGATCTGTGCCTCCAGCGCTTGGGTAGCAGCTTCTACAGCGCCTCTTGCATTGAGCCTTCCCAATACATCGTTTTCGGTCACCGGCTGCCCTTCCGTCACGAAAATATCGACCAACTCTCCTGCAATCGGTGCATAGAATCTGCGTACCTCTGAATCAGGATTCACCGTACCCGGCGCCACCACCATTTCCGGGGCCTTGCCAATGAACGACCACACCAAACCGGCCATCAGTAACCCTGTTATCAGCCAGATCATCAAGCCAAATAATCGTGACGGCTCACTGGTAAATATTTCAATTCCCTCAGCGCTATGGTCGGCTAGGGCAACACTGAAGTTTTCAAGTTTTTTGTCTTTTTTTGCCATTTAATTCTGTCCCATTTCCCCATATGCCTTGATACACACAGCGTTAAAGCTTGGTTAACAACTGCAGCTTATTCTCAATCAAGCGCCCGCCCTGCACGCGCTTAAGCTCTTCCAACGCGTTGCGTTGGTAGGCGAGCTCTTCTTTAATCTCCTTGATTGTCTCTTGCTCCTGTGCTGATAAATCGAGCTCGAGCATTTGATACATAATCTCCGCGCGATTGGCACGATCATGCGCCAGCGCCAAACGCTTCGCCTGTTGCTTGAAGTTTTTTGAAATGCGCTCTTCCAGACGTTGCAGGCTTTGAATACGACCCTTGGAAACGTAGCCACGCCAATCTCGCAATGCCTCGCTGAGCATCCGGTCCGCACGCGCTTTGACCTGTTTCCGATAGCGCTCAAAGTCTGGAGCGATTTGTTGAATAAAATATTGATCAGTGTCCTTATCCAGTTTGGAATAAAAAGCGAGCAATGCATTTTCATATCCGGCCGATTGCGCCAGCTGACGCAGCGCGTCGTAATCCTGCACAATGTCGCTCTGGCGAGCGATCTCCGCTTGCGCCACGCTAATCCATTGCGGATCGCGTACGTTTTTTAACGTGCTGAGTGCCACATCCGTTTGACCGTCCAGCCATGCTCTTTTTGCCTTGCTAAAACGGTCTGCCACCTGTTGTGGGGGTAAATTTTTGCCCCATTCGTCAGTCGACAATTGAGTAAAAAACGGTGTTTCAAACGGTTCATTGGCAGACTGGTCAAGGAGTGCTGCCATGCTCCCCTGCCCCTGCGCGTTGCGCAACCTGATAAAACGCGCGATGTCATTTTGATATGCCTGGAGGCCTGCAACCCGAGGAAACTTGTCCTGGAATCTCGCCACCTCGGTCAGGAGACGCTTTGCTTCTTCGCCCTGCATATCTTTGAGGCGTTGTTTAAACGCGTCGATCGCAGTCAGATAAACTGATTTGTCGTTTTTCACGCGCCTTAAATGACTGAACAGCCGTAGCCTCAGGTCTTCGAATTCGGGGACCTGCTTGATCATCTCTACCATGACACGACGATCGTCATCGCTATGCCCGGTCCATTCATCGACAATCTTAGCGATGCGCTGTTCATCTCGGTCAATAACGATCTTTCCATCTGGTCCACCGCGCTCGGCAATAAAGCCTTCCAAGTCCTGGATTCTCTGGAGGAGCGCAATGCTTTTATCCATTTCTCGTATTGCCGCCGGCTGAGCGGCAGCGTTCTCCGATGCAACACCGGCACTAGGTGCAGACGGCGAAGAGTCAGCACTGCGATGATTTGCGCTGCTTGCAGCACCCGGTACCACCTGGCCAAGTTTGTCTCTAAAGGCAGTGAGCCTGACCAACTCTTCACCAGCCCCCGGAATATCGTTGATGTCGAGTTTCCTGATCCATAGGGGCAAATATGCTTTCAAGGCAGAAAAATAGCCCAATTCAACAGTTTCGTTGTCGGAACCGTGAGCGGCAAGATAGGCAAGCGAAGCAGTCATACAGGCGTTATGATCAGTACCGGCACAAACGGTGCTTAGTGTCCGCTTGTCCGCACTCAGGTAATACCACCCTCCACCGGCTAGCAACAAAATAAGGACAATGCCCGCAGCGATTTTGCCAGTGTTTCCGGGCTCTGCTTCGTCATCTCGAAAAGCACGCCCCAAGTTACGGAGGAACCGGCGCTGCCTGGCCAACGGCCCCTTGATTGCCTTTTCCTGTTCGTTCTCTCTCGGACTCGGCTCAGAGTCCGCTGCCTCGTCCTGTGCCAAAGCTTCATCCTGCGCACAGAAAATTTCTAAAAATGAGGTGGCCGATGATATAAAAGTGGTTTTGTTCTGTGCGCCTGCTGAGCTGCTTTCCTGGCTTTCCGCCGGCGTGGCGCGCGTTTTTGCAGCAGCCAACTGCATTTGTTCACCCGCGACTTTCGCATCGTAACTAAAATAATCACCGCCAAAAGCAATTTGATCCCCCGTCGAGATTCGGTGCGCCTGATCTGTCAAACGTTGTCCATTCACGAATGTGCCATTGGTACTGCCCAGATCCTCGATATACAGCGCGCCATCCTTTTCAAAAATATGCGCGTGCCGCCGCGACAGAAAATTCACCTCAGCGGTTGCCTGAGGTCGATAACGGGTAAACACATCGTCGGCTTTGCTGACCAGAAACGGAAAGCTCATGATGACAATCTGATCGATCTTAGCCGACTTCTCCGCAGGCACCAGATAAAGATGGAGACTGGGTTTTTTAATGAGACGGGTTTTTTTACGATCTGTTTCCGCTTCGACTTCCACCTTGAATACAAGCAAATCAGCAAAGCTGATTTCGTCGCCGGTTTTGAGCGCAAACGGCTTGTCCCGCACGGGCGTTCCGTTCAATAGCGTACCATTGCTGCTGCCCATATCCGCAATGTAAGGCTTGTCATCCTGGATGAAGATACGAGCGTGGCGCCGTGAGAGTATCTCCTGTACTTCTTGCGGATAACCGGAAAACGGCATCTCCTGGCGACCAATCGGAAACTGATCGCTCGAGATGATAATTTTTTCAATCGTTTTCGGTGAAACAGGTATGAGTATGATTTTCATGATTTAACCTGTATCTTTTGACACCCCAACCCAGTGTGCGTTAATAATTCGCAGCTATTGCCCGCTCGCTACGACATCTTTATCCCAACCGCCACCGAGCGCTTTATACAAACGCACCGTATCGGAAAGAATTTGTTGTTTGTTTTCCAGCAAAGCCAATTCTGCCGCGAGCAAGGTTCTTTCAGACTCGAACACCTCGAGCTGCGATACCATCCCTTCACGCAGTTGCGCACGGACTGAATCCGCAACGACCCGTAATTTTTCTAATTGCGATTGTAATTCTTCGCGCTGCTCTTTATGGCTATTGAGATTGACTAACGAGGTTTCTACATCCTCATAGGCTTTGATTACTACGTTTTTATATTCCTCACGTGCGACTTCCGCCTGCGCCTCACTCACCCGCAGTCGGGCATTCACCGAAGGATCGAGAATCGGGATATTCAACGTAGGCAGCAGTCCTGCCGTAAAGGATTTCAAAAGATCGGTGAGCGCAAAACTCGAGGTTCCCAGCCGCCCCGTCAGCCCAAAGGAAGGAAGCCGCGCAAGACGAGCCTCACTGGTGAGATTATGCGCCTGCAGTACACGGTATTCTGCTGCTACTATATCCGGCCGGCGTTCCAGCAGATCAGACGGTAAACCAGCCGGCACATCAATCAGTTTTATATTCTGCGTCAGCTTTCCGGGCGGTACATGAAAATCCCCGGCGGGAATGCCCAGAAGGGTGGCTAGGCCGTTCTCAGTAATTTTGCGCAAACGCTGGAGTTCCAGGAGATCCTTCTTCAGCTGATTGATTTCTGCTTTTTGTTGCAGCAATTGGGTGCGCGGTATCATGCCCTCGCGATGCATATCCTCGAAGATACCCAGGGTACGCTCCGCATCGCCCAAGGTGCGAGTTTGTTGCGCGGCCTGTTCATCGAGCTGCAAGATTTGGAAATAGGCAGTTGCTACATCTGCCACGAGACTCAGATAACCTGCACGCCAATCTGCCTGAGTTGCGCGCACCTCCGCGGTTTGTGCAGCCACTCCTTTTTTAACCTTGCCCCAAATATCAACCTCCCAGTTCAACGAGGTTGCGGCGTTGTAACTCTTTTGCAGCGAGCCGCCAGTGCTTTGTGAAAAATTCGCCCCCAATCCTGCATTCAATGAAGGCAGACTCGCCGCCTTTACCTGCCGGATAGCTGCCGTCGCGACCCCAGTGCGCGCAACCAATATTTTCAAATCGATATTGCCGGCAATGGCTTTTTGCACCAACGTATCGAGCTCGGGATCACCAAACTGACGCCACCATTCGGGATTGATTGTTTCGCCCGCCGATAAAGCGACGGTTTCCGGCGGCGTCCAATCAGCCTTCTGCGGCGCCTCAGGCCGTTCGTATTCCGGTCCGCCCAGGGAAGCGCATCCGGTGGCCAAAATACTCGCAACGCCAACCGACACTGCGACCCTACCTATATGAAGTGACTTTGATTGCATGGCACGCCCCCTTAGCGACTCACCAGCCGAACGGGCTGATCGAGCTGCACTGCACCACGACGCGTCGCTGGGAGAAAGAAGAACTCACCGGCTTCGTGGCCTGCATATTTAATCGGAGCGTATTGCGGATTTTGCTCAACGTTGAGACGCGCAGTTACCTGCTTCATACGTTTCTGTACCGACCGATACAACTGGAAGCCTTCCAGGATCTGTTCATTGCTATTGAGCGTGTCGATGAACGCCTGAGCAAATAGAGAATGTGATCCACCTGCCGAATCAAGTACCGGCTTGACTCCTCCCGAGGTGAGCACCGCACGCGCTTTGGCCTTGGTCATGGTGCGATACCATTTGGTCCGTTGCGTGTTCGACATGCCGGGTTGAAGACGCGCGATCGATGCGCGAGTCAGAGATCCGGAGTAGCAGGAGTCGGCCACCACGAGAATATGCTTGGCCGACATGACATTGATCATATCAGTGATCGCGGTATTTGAAATCCAGTTTGCACTGTTCTCGGGCTCGGCATCGACTGGTAACCAATACCCGCGCAAGTTGACGGGATCGAGCTCCCCATGACCGGCATAGTAGATGAGTAGATTGTCTTTTTCTGTGAGCTGAGCGCGCAGGCTATTCAATGCCGACAACATTTCATACCGCGTACTGTTGAGTAGCAGCTGGGTTTTAAAGCCGTATTTTTTCTGCAGAATATCGGCGACCGTGCGCGCGTCATTTTCAGGAGTTTTCAGATTGGTCAGATTCTGATAGTTCTGATTACCAATCACGAGCGCATAATATTCACCAAAATCGACCTCGGTGTCTGCAGGATTCGTATTGCCTGAACCCGCTGGCTTTTTATCGGACGCTGCCGCTTGACCCCCACGGGGCACGAGGACGAAATCCAGCGCTGAACGTTTGCCGGTTTTATCTACAGCCACCACATGGACCGAGGTCTTTGGCGCCGATAATGTCTGCCGCGTCTGGAACAACCCGTTTTTGTCTGGTTGCTGCTTCTCTCCATTGATTTGAAAGCTCAACAACTCGTTGGCTGGGGAAACCCGTCCTATCACATCCACTTCCCGGCTGCTCGACTGGAGAATCGCTGTCGGGACTGAGCGAGTCAATGCGAGCGGCGGCTCAATAATCTCGATAGACGGACCCACTGCAACCGTTTCCACCACCTTCTCGGCCTGCACCTCGTTCACCGTCGCCTGCGCCCCTTTGAGCGCGCCTTCCAAGCGCTCTATTTCGCGCTCCTTGGCGTGGACTTTTTCTTCCTGCGCTTTTAACGCCTGTTCCAGGGAAGCGATCTTGGAGCTGCTCTTGGCGCTGTCTTTTTGAGCCGCGACCAAGCGGGTTTGCAAACGCCCCTGCTCCTGTCGGGATAACTGTAACTGCTGCTCCAACGCCGATTGCTCTTTGAGTCGCTGCGCCAGCGCTTGCTGCAATTCGGCCTCATTGCCTACACCATTGCGCGCTGCTTCCAGCTGTGTCAGCAAGGCTTGCTTGGCCTGTTCACTGGATTGCAGGCGTTTTTCCAGATCTGCCTGGGTTTTGCCGGATTGTGCAAGCTGCTGTTGCAACTGCTTAGCCTGCGCCCCCTGCAGTTGTGCAGTCACGAGCCGCTGCTGCAATTCCTGCTGGGTTTTTCGGGTTTGCTGTAACTGTGACTCGAGCGATTTTTGCTGTGCCAAGGCCTGTTGCAACGCAGCGCTCTGCTGGCCCGCTCCGCCACCTTGCTTTGCAAGCTGCTGAGTTTCTTTTTGTAGCTCAGCAATTCTTTGGGTTAGGCGCTGCTGCTCGTTTCGTGCGGTTTTCAGTGCCTGGGAGAGCTGCTGATTTTCAGCTGTATTCGCGCCCGTGTCGGCGCGCACGCTCACAGGTGGCGTGGGGGCCACTTGCGCCGCTGCCTGCTTTTGCTCCTGTAATGCACGGCGCAATTTGGCTGCACGTTGTTTCTCAGCTGATAGCTCTTGTTTGCGCGATACCAGTTGATTGCGTGTTGCATCGAGCTCCTGCTGCAGCGCACTGACCTCGGTGCGTAACTGCCGGCGTTCCAACTCGGCCGCCTCACGCTGAGCGCGTTCGACTGATGAGACATATTCCAATTCGGCGTCGGTCAAACCCGAAGCCTTGCGATACCAGTTCATGGCCTGCGTCAGATCGACCGGCACCCCCAAGCCACTTTCATAGAGGTAACCCAAATTGATCATGGCGCGGGAATACCCTTGCGCTGCCGCTTTACGATACCACCGCATCGCGAGCGCATAATCAGCCTGAATTCCTAAGCCTTTTTCGTAGATTTCCCCCACATAGGCCTGTGCTGCCGGATCGCCTTCCTGCGCCTGGGGCAGCCAGATTTTCAGTGCGGTTGCGTAATTGGATCGATCATATGCGACATATTCTCCGCCTCTGATCTCACAATCGACCGCAGTTGTTTTAATTGCGCGACGCGGCGCAAGGTAGGTGAGCTTCTGCCCCAATTGCTGGACTTTACTCGGCAACAGGCAATCCACCACCATTAAGCGATTGGGATTACCATCTGCCTTGGATACCGAGGCATCGGGTGTGGTAGGTTGCGTTGCGCAGCCACCATAGAAGACAAGTAACGCGCTGGCAGCAACCATTAAAACCTTGCGCCCGCACGAATTGAGCATGGTTCGAGTCTGCATAGGGCCTCCTGATATGGCAGCCGTTTTTTCCCTACAGTTATAGTTCATATTCGCGCCTTTGGTAGTATCCACTCTATTGAATGGGAAAATCAGAAAAATTGGTATCACAAGAATTGACGATATCCCCTAGGGTCGTCTTCAATCTGCACACCGACTTATCTGCGCTCAGCAAATCCAATGCCAAACACCTGCGCTCTTTAGGAGAGAAAGTTATCTTTATGAAATATAATGAAAAATTTTTGAATCATCCGTAACCCCACCCCGTCCTTTATTTGCAAACCATACGATTTTGGTTGCTTCAGCTAATACGTAAATTAAAAAAACGTTCATATAATAAAAACGGTATCTAGTACACCGACAAGTCCAAACTGTCTATATCAGCGCAAACCCACGCGTTCAGAACAAGGCATTGTTGCGAAGCCAT
>JANTGD010000041.1 GCA_024763135.1 Thiotrichales bacterium
CTGATTGCCCCGATCGCGATGGAAGAAGGTTTGCGCTTTGCGATCCGCGAAGGTGGGCGTACCGTTGGTGCAGGTGTGGTATCGAGCATTATTGAGTGATAACCTATTCGATCACACTGAAGCAGCGGCAGAGTATTCTGTCGCTGTTTGTTTTTTTCTAGGCCAGTGGCTCAATTGGTAGAGCAGCGGTCTCCAAAACCGCAGGTTGGGGGTTCGAGTCCCTCCTGGCCTGCCATTTTTAATGGCATCCCACGCTGGATTGGCTTTTATGTCGTCAGTTAAAAAAGAGAGTTCTTCTACAGCTACCCTGGATACGCTAAAGCTTGGTCTGGCCCTATTGATCCTGATTGTGGCCTTGGGCGGGTTTTACTATTTTTCAGAGTCCTCGACGCTTTTGCGTGTTTTAGGTTTGCTCGCAATGGCGGGCGTATCGATTGCGTTGTTTGCAGCGACGGAAAAGGGTCGCGCATTGTTCGCCTTTCTCAAAGGAGCGCGTCAGGAAGTTCGCAAGATGGTTTGGCCGACACGGCAAGAGGCCTTGCAGACAACGTTGATCGTGATGGTGCTTGTGGTGCTGGTGGGAATCTTTCTGTGGTTAATCGATATGCTGCTGGGTTGGGGTGTGAGTAAAGTTGTGGGAGGTGCCTGATATGGCAATGCGTTGGTACGTCGTGCAGGCATACTCTGGATTTGAGCAGCAAGTCGTAAAGTCGCTTAAGGAGCGAATTGAACGCTACGGCATGCAAGACCAATTTGGAGAAATTCTTGTGCCCACCGAGGAAGTTGTGGAAATGCGTGAAGGGCAAAAGCGCAGGAGTGAGCGTAAATTTTTCCCGGGGTATGTCTTGGTTCAAATGGAAATGAATGACGCGACTTGGCATTTGGTAAAAGATGTCCCAAAAGTTTTGGGATTCATTGGCGGTACGAGCGATAAACCTGCGCCAATTACCGAAAAAGAAGCAAATGCAATATTGAATCGAGTGCAGGAAGGGGTTGAGAAGCCGCGGCCCAAAGTGCTGTTTGATGTGGGTGAGGTCGTGCGGGTTACAGAAGGCCCGTTCAATGATTTTAATGGCGTGGTTGAAGAAGTTAATTACGACAAAAATCGGCTATTGGTGGCCGTGCAGATTTTTGGTCGCTCTACGCCAGTTGAGTTGGAGTTTCATCAGGTCGAAAAGACTTGATGTGAGCCCCGCTGCTGTCTGGCGCCGTACCTGGAGTCTGTTTCCAGGATTTGGGGAGTCGATACACTTTAAGATCGACGTTCGTACCCGCTGTTTAGGAGATCTACAATGGCTAAGAAAATAGAGGCCTATATTAAACTGCAAGTGCCGGCAGGTTCTGCAAATCCTAGTCCACCCGTTGGTCCTGCGTTGGGTCAACACGGTGTGAACATCATGGAGTTCTGTAAAGCGTTCAATGCCAAGACAGAGAAGCTCGAAAAGGGAATGCCGATACCCGTGGTCATCACGGTTTACAACGATCGTAGCTTTACGTTCATTACCAAAACGCCTCCAGCATCGGTGTTGCTGAAAAAAGCAGCGGGCATCAAGAGTGGCAGTGGTATGCCCAACACCAAGAAAGTGGGCACAGTGACCCGCGCGCAGCTGGAAGAAATTGCCAATGTAAAAATGCCCGATTTGACTGCCGCGGATCTTGATGCGGCGGTGCGCACCATCGCGGGTAGTGCGCGGTCAATGGGTCTGGACGTGGAGGGCGTTTAAATGGCAAAGCTTAGTAAGCGTATGGCTGCGGCTAAGGAAAAAATCGAGCCAGGAAAATATTACGAAGTCAGCGAAGCGATGCAGCTCGTCAAAGAGATTTCGACCGCCAAGTTCAAAGAATCGATTGACGTAAGCATCAATCTGGGCGTGGATCCGCGTAAATCGGATCAAGTCGTGCGTGGCTCAACGGTTTTGCCTAATGGCACTGGTAAAGACATCCGTGTGGCGGTTTTTGCGCAAGGTGACAATGCAGATAAGGCGAAAGAAGCTGGCGCTGATATCGTGGGTTTCGAGGATTTGGCGGATGAAATCAAGAAAGGTAATTTGAACTTTGATGTTGTAATTGCCTCTCCTGATGCTATGCGCGTTGTCGGTCAGCTCGGGCAAATACTCGGGCCGCGCGGTCTAATGCCAAACCCTAAAGTTGGTACGGTCACGCCCGATGTCGCTACAGCAGTTAAAAATGCTAAAGCTGGTCAGGTGCGTTATCGCACGGACAAAGCGGGCATTATTCATTGTTCTATCGGGAAAGTAGATTTTGAAGTAGACAAGTTGCAAGAAAATCTTGATGTGCTGTTGGCGGATTTATTAAAAGCCAAGCCTGCATCGGCGAAAGGTGTCTACGTACAAAAAGTAACGGTATCTCCCACGATGGGGCCTGGGGTGCCGATTGATAAAGGTACGTTGGCGCTCTAATCAAAATATGATCACTATGCTGAGGTCGCAAGCTGGGTCAAGTGGGCTAGGTTTGGGATCTTGGGTGAAAGGCTTTGAGCTGTCTTTGACAAATGAATCAAAGCAGACATCGAAGACCGCAGGTGTCAGGTTTAGCTTGACTTAATGGGTGGTTCCCAGCCTGCGTAGATGGTGTAACCCGAGTCAGTTCGTCTGTCGTCGGTACACCAAGGGTGTTGTCGTGTAACGGCGGCAATGTTTGTGAACCGTGGCAGACTGAAGATAGTCTCCACATAAGGAGAGCGATTCGTGGCTTTAAATCTCGAAAGCAAAAAGCAGGTTGTTTCCGAGGTCGCTGCGGTAGCTGCAGACGCCTATTCCGCTGTTGCTGCAGAGTACAGTGGGCTGGATGTGGCGGCATTAACCGAGCTACGCGCCAAGGCGCGTGAAAACGGCGTCTATCTGCGGGTGGTAAAAAACACCCTGGCAAGACGTGCAGTAGAAGGGACCGAGTTTGAGTGTATGCAACAAGGGCTCGTTGGGCCGTTGCTACTGGCGTTCTCACAAGAAGACCCAGGTTCGGCAGGACGCGTTATCAAGGAGTTTACCAAGGATCATGAGGCGCTGGTCGTCAAAATGATCGCTGTAGGGGGTGAGCTTTTTGATGCCACTGAACTAGGCCGTTTGGCGAGTTTACCGACCAAAGAACAGGCAATTAGTCTGTTAATGGCGGTAATGAAGGCACCAGTGGAGAAACTGGCGCGTACCGTCAACGAAGTGCCTGGCAAGCTGGTGCGTACTGTTGCAGCTATTCGCGACCAAAAAGAATCTGCGGCTTGATTGGCAAGCTGATCTGACTCGTTTATTGATTAATTTTTAGGAGAAACCTATGGCCGTTGCAAAAGAAGATATTCTTGAAGCGATTGCAAACATGAGTGTGATGGAGGTCGTCGATTTGATCTCTGCAATGGAAGAGAAATTTGGCGTTTCTGCTGCCGCTGCGGTTGCCGCTGCGCCGGCGGCGGGTGCTGCTGAGGCTGCACCAACAGAAGAAAAGACTGAGTTTGATGTGGTAATGAATAGCTTTGGCGGTAACAAGGTTGCCGTGATCAAGGTAGTTCGTGCCGCTACGGGTCTTGGTCTGAAGGAAGCGAAAGAGATGGTGGAAAGTGCGCCATCTACTATTAAAGAAGGTGCGAGTAAAGAAGAAGCTGAGGAGCTTAAGAAGCAACTCGAAGAAGCTGGCGCGAGCGTCGAGCTCAAGTAATCACAGGTTGGTTGAGCGCGCCGCATCGGTAACCCGATCAGGCTGGCAGCAATTTGCTGCCGGCCTTTTTCTGTTTGTGCCCCAAGTGGGACTTTGTGTTCCCAGATTCGAAGGCTGAGGGATTGAATAATGGCATATAGTTTTACTGAGAAGAAACGAATTCGTAAAGACTTTGGTAAGCGTCCGAAAATATTGGATGTACCGTATCTCCTTTCCACTCAGTTGGATTCATACCGTCAGTTTCTGCAAACCGAACGGCTAGAAGGTGACAGGAAGGAAGTTGGGCTGCATGGAGCATTCAGATCTGTCTTTCCTATCGTGAGCTATTCTGGTTTCGTGGCGCTTGAATATGTGGATTATCGAATGGGTGATCCTATGTTCGATGTCTACGAATGTCAGTTACGTGGCGCAACGTATGCGGCACCACTGCGTGTGACGCTGCGGTTGGTGATTTACGACAAAGATGCGCCGGCAGGAAAGAAAGTCGTCAAGGACGTCAAAGAGCAAGAGGTCTACATGGGAGAGATGCCTCTTATGACGGACAATGGCACCTTCATTATCAATGGTACCGAGCGAGTCATCGTGTCGCAGTTGCATCGTTCGCCCGGGGTGTTCTTTGATCATGACAAAGGTAAGACCCACTCTTCGGGCAAGTTGTTGTTCAATGCTCGGGTTATTCCGTACCGGGGCTCCTGGCTGGATTTCGAGTTCGATCCCAAGGACTGTGTATTTGTTCGTATCGACCGGCGTCGTAAGCTTCCGGCGACTATTCTGCTGCATGCCCTGGGGCTGACCGACGAAGAGATTCTTGCGCGCTATTTCGATTTTCTCACTGTAAAAATAAAGGATGAAGGTTATGAAATCGAAGTAGACCCGCAGTCGTTACGTGGCGAGCAGGCTGCTTTCGATGTTGTGGTGAATGGCAAGGTGCTCGTTGAGACTGGAAAACGCATTACTGTGCGGCATGTGCGGGAAATGGAAAAGGCGGGCCTTAAAACTCTGGAGGTGCCAACCGAGTATTTGGTGGGCAAGGTGTTGGCGCATAATCTTGTGGATGAAGATACTGGAGAATTGATTGCCAAGGCCAATGATGAGCTAACGGAAGAGCGCCTGGAGGCGCTACGCAAGCTGGGAATTGAGTCGTTCCAGATTCTTTATACCAATGAAATTGACCGGGGCCCCTATCTTTCTCAGACACTGGCAATTGACCCAACTTCTACAAAACTGGAAGCCCAGGTTGAGATTTACCGCATGATGCGGCCCGGTGAGCCGCCAACCAAAGAGTCTGCAGAAGCGCTGTTTGAAAATTTGTTTTTCAATCCCGAACGTTATGATTTGTCCGATGTTGGGCGTATGAAATTTAATCGTCGGGTAGGGCGGAAGGAGTCCACGGGGCCGGGAGTACTCGACGCGGAAGATATACTGGCGGTATTGGCTGTATTACTCGATATTCGTAACGGTAAAGGGGTTGTGGATGACATCGACCACCTCGGTAATCGGCGCGTGAGAAGTGTTGGCGAAATGGCTGAAAACCAATTCAGGGTTGGATTGGTAAGGGTTGAGCGTGCGGTTAAAGAGCGTCTGGCGGTGGCCGAAAGTGAAGGCCTGATGCCACAACAGCTGATCAATGCAAAACCAGTGGTGGCTGCAGTTAAGGAATTTTTTGGTTCGAGCCAGCTGTCGCAGTTTATGGATCAAAATAATCCTTTATCCGAGGTTACGCACAAGCGCAGGATTTCAGCGTTGGGCCCTGGTGGACTGACACGCGAGCGGGCCGGGTTTGAAGTACGTGATGTGCATCCAACGCACTACGGGCGAGTCTGTCCGATCGAGACGCCTGAAGGACCGAATATCGGGTTGATCAATTCTTTGGCAGTCTATGCACGCACAAATGAGTATGGGTTCCTAGAAACACCTTATCGTAAAGTGCATGAGGGCAAAGCAACCGACGAAATCGCGTATCTATCAGCGATTGAGGAAGGAAACTACGTCATTGCTCAGGCGAACGCGGAGGTGGGGCCAGACGGGCAGCTGCTGGATGAGCTGGTATCTTCGCGTTTTCAAAATGAATTTTCCCTATCGCCGCCGGAAAAGGTGGATTATATGGATGTTTCTCCGCGGCAGATTGTTTCTGTGGCGGCGTCTCTGATCCCCTTTTTGGAGCATGATGATGCCAACCGGGCGCTCATGGGTTCCAATATGCAACGACAGGCGGTCCCTTGCCTGCGCGCCAATGCGCCGTTGGTCGGTACTGGTATGGAGCGGGTGGTGGCAGTCGATTCAGGTTCAACGGTTGTCGCCAAGCGAGGAGGGCGTGTAGACCGCGTCGATTCGGCTCGTGTGGTGGTGCGGGTCGATGATGATGAGGCCAGTGAGAACGAACCTGGCGTTGATATTTACACACTCAGAAAGTATTCACGCTCCAATCAGAATACTTGCATCAATCAGCGTCCTTTGGTCAAACCCGGCGACGTCATTGCGCGTGGCGATGTGCTTGCCGATGGCTCATCCACGGATAAAGGTGAGCTGGCACTGGGACAAAATATGCTCATCGCCTTCATGCCTTGGAATGGTTATAACTTTGAGGATTCCATTTTGCTATCCGAGCGCGTTGTTCAGGAGGATCGCTTTACCACAATCCATATTGAGGAGCTGACTTGCGTCGCGCGCGATACAAAATTAGGTGCTGAAGAGATTTCAGCAGACATTCCAAATGTTAATGAGAGCCTTTTGGCCAAATTGGATGATGCTGGAATCGTGTACATTGGCGCTGAGGTCAAGCCGGGAGATATTCTGGTGGGTAAAGTGACACCTAAAGGCGAAACGCAGCTCACGCCAGAAGAGAAACTGCTGCGCGCGATATTTGGAGAAAAAGCATCCGATGTCAAAGATACTTCTTTGAGAGTGCCATCTGGAATGGAAGGCACAGTACTCGATGTACGTGTGTATACGCGTGAAGGGGTGAAAAAGGACAAGCGCGCCTTGCAGATTGAAGAGGCTGAACTCGATCGCATCCGGAATGACCTGCGCGATGAGATGCGAATCTATGAGGAAGATATTTACAGTCGAGTCGAATCGTTGCTCGTGGGCAAAGTGGCTGCGGGTGGGCCGGAAGGACTGCAGCCAGAGAGTAAAGTCAGCAAATCTTACCTGGCAGGATTGGATCGCAAGAAATGGTTCGAAATCCGCATGCAGGATGAAGAGACCAATGTGCAGTTGGAGAAACTCGGCACTTTGATCGATGGCCAGGACGATATCTTCAAAAAGCGTTTAGAAGACGCGAAGAAAAAGCTTGAGGCGGGCGACGATCTGGCACCGGGCGTGCTGAAGATGATCAAAGTCTATCTGGCCGTCAAGCGGCGCATGCAGCCGGGAGATAAAATGGCTGGTCGCCATGGAAATAAAGGCGTGGTCTCTATGATCGTGCCGGTGGAAGACATGCCGTACATGGAAGATGGAACTCCCGTCGATATTCTGCTTAACCCCTTGGGTGTACCGTCTCGGATGAATGTGGGGCAAGTGCTCGAAACTCATCTCGGTTGGGCGGCCAGAGGTTTGGGGCATAAAATCGGACGAATGCTCGATGACCAAGCGAAAGTCACCGAAATGCGTGAGTTCCTCAACGAAATCTATCAAAACGCGGATTTGCAGGAAG
The DNA here is from genome assembly GCA_024763135.1 of Thiotrichales bacterium. Taxonomy (GTDB): domain Bacteria; phylum Pseudomonadota; class Gammaproteobacteria; order UWMA-0217; family UWMA-0217; genus JANTGD01. The sequence continues at coordinate 7,322 of JANTGD010000041.1, forward strand.
GTGTCGACGACCTCAGTGATGATGAGGTGATGGAACTCTCTCAGAACCTCAGAGGTGGCGTGCCTATGGCGACGCCGGTATTCGACGGTGCCACAGAGGAAGAGATTCAGGCAATGTTTGCGTTGGCGGAACTTCCAAGCTCCGGTCAGACGACATTGATCGATGGCCAAACCGGTATTCCGTTCGAGCGTCCCGTTACCGTGGGTTATATGCATATGCTGAAACTCAATCATCTTGTTGACGACAAGATGCACGCACGTTCAACGGGGCCTTATAGCCTCGTTACGCAGCAGCCGCTTGGCGGAAAGGCGCAGTTTGGTGGACAACGCTTCGGAGAGATGGAGGTCTGGGCGCTCGAGGCTTATGGTGCCGCCTACACGTTGCAAGAGATGTTGACGGTTAAATCGGACGATGTACAGGGCCGTAACAAAATGTACAAAAATATTGTCGATGGTGATCATCGAATGGAGGCGAGTATGCCCGAGTCCTTCAATGTTCTGATGAAGGAAATTCGTTCCTTGGGGCTCAATATCGAGCTGGAACAAGACTAAGTCGCATCCGCCCCCTAACCTAGCGAGAAGTTAGCATGAAAGATTTATTGAACCTTTTCAAACGACAGCAAGAGCGCGAACATTTCGACGCAATTCGGGTCACGCTCGCCTCACCGGAAACCATTCGCTCGTGGTCCTATGGCGAAGTTAAAAAACCTGAGACCATTAATTATAGAACCTTCAAACCGGAACGAGATGGATTGTTTTGCGCGAAGATTTTTGGTCCGGTCAAGGATTACGAATGTCTGTGTGGAAAATACAAGCGCTTAAAACATCGCGGAGTGGTGTGTGAAAAGTGTGGGGTTGAGGTTACCCAGACAAAGGTTCGGCGCGAGCGTATGGGGCATATCGAGCTAGCGAGCCCGGTTGCACATATATGGTTCTTAAAGTCATTACCCTCTCGAATTGGCCTTCTGCTGGATATGACGTTGCGAGATATTGAACGAGTGCTTTATTTCGAGGCGTTTATTGTCGTTGATCCGGGCTTTACAAGCCTTGAACGGGGGCAGTTGCTGTCGGATGAAGGTTACCTGGAAGCCATCGAAGAGCATGGTGATGAGTTCGATGCCAAGATGGGAGCCGAGGGCGTGCTGGATATGTTGCGCTCGATCGATCTGCAGAGTGAGGCAGATAGGCTGCGTACCGAAATGAGTGAGACCAAGTCTGAGACGAAACTCAAGCGTATCTCAAAAAGGCTCAAGCTCATCGAGTCATTTCTCGAATCCGGTAACAAACCGGAATGGATGATTCTTTCGGTGTTGCCTGTGTTACCCCCGGATCTGCGTCCCCTCGTGCCGCTGGATGGCGGACGTTTTGCTACTTCGGATCTCAATGATCTGTATCGCCGGGTAATCAATAGAAATAACCGTTTAAAGCGCCTCTTGGAACTCAACGCCCCTGACATTATTGTGCGCAACGAAAAGCGTATGCTGCAGGAATCTGTCGATGCGTTATTAGACAATGGCCGCCGAGGCCGTGCAATTACCGGCACCAACCGCCGTCCTCTCAAGTCTCTGTCGGACATGATCAAAGGTAAGCAGGGGCGCTTCAGACAAAATCTGCTCGGCAAGCGGGTGGATTATTCGGGACGTTCCGTGATCGTGGTAGGACCCTCCCTAAAATTACATCAATGTGGTTTGCCGAAAAAAATGGCGCTAGAACTGTTCAAGCCATTTATTTTTGGACGGCTCAATCGGCTTGGTTTAGCGACCACGATTAAGGCGGCGAAAAAGCTTGTCGAGCGGGAAGTGCCTGAAGTCTGGGATATTCTTGAAGAAGTAATCCGGGAACATCCCGTCATGCTGAATCGCGCTCCGACCCTGCATCGTCTCGGGATTCAAGCTTTTGAGCCTGTACTGATTGAAGGTAAGGCGATTCGTCTGCATCCATTGGTATGTTCAGCCTTCAATGCAGATTTCGATGGAGACCAGATGGCGGTTCACGTGCCGCTGTCCATTGAAGCGCAGCTCGAAGCACGCTCGCTCATGATGGCCTCTAATAATGTGCTGTCTCCTGCGAATGGAGACCCCATCATAGTGCCTTCCCAGGATATTGTACTGGGGCTCTACTACATGACACGCACCAAAGTGAATGCGCTGGGTGAAGGCATGGTTTTCGCGGATGTGGATGAGGTGCATCGCGCTTATGAAAACCGAAAAGTCTCGTTACATGCAAAGGTAAAAGCGCGTATTCGGGAAGTTCAAGTTGACGAGCAGGGCGCTAAAACTCCGGTAACGAGACTTGTGGATACAACAGTCGGGCGCGCTTTGCTGTCGCGCCTGGTGCCCGACGGCATGTCGTTCGACTTGGTTAATCGCGATTTAAATAAGCGGGCCATTTCAAATCTGATTAATACCTGCTATCGCCAGGTTGGTCTGAAAGAAACGGTTGTATTTGCTGACCAGCTCATGTACACCGGGTTTCATTATGCGATGCGTTCGGGGGTCTCTTTCGGCGCAAACGACATGGTCATTCCGGAGGAAAAGTCGAAAATTCTCGCGGCGGCTGAAGAACAGGTAAAAACCATTGAGTCTCAATATGCCTCGGGCCTTGTGACCCACGGTGAGCGCTATAACAAGGTGGTGGATATCTGGACCGCTACCAATGAGCAGATTGCGAAAGCAATGATGGATAAGCTCGGTTATGAAGAGGTTGTCGATGCTGACGGCAACAAGGTACAGCAGCCTTCGTTTAATTCAATTTTCATGATGGCAGATTCCGGCGCGCGCGGATCGGCGGCACAGATTCGGCAGCTTGCCGGTATGCGGGGATTGATGGCCAAGCCAGATGGTTCGATTATCGAGACGCCAATTACTGCCAACTTCAGAGAAGGTCTGAATGTGTTGCAGTACTTTATTTCCACCCACGGTGCACGTAAAGGTCTAGCGGACACTGCGCTCAAAACCGCGAACTCGGGGTATCTGACACGCCGTTTGGTGGATGTCGCCCAGGATTTGGTTATCACCGAGTCTGACTGCGGTACGGAAGATGGATTGCTCATGAAGCCGATCATCGAAGGGGGAGATGTAGTGCAGGGGCTGGGTGATCGCGTTCTGGGGCGCGTCGTTGCCAAGGATGTTATTAAGCCAGGGGGGCGCAAGGTGCTGATCCCTGCAGGCACCTTGTTGGATGAAGGATGGGTCGCACGTATCGATGAGTTGGGAATTGATGAGATTTTAGTGCGTTCGGCCATTACCTGTGAAACTCGGCATGGTTGTTGCGCCAATTGTTATGGCCGCGATCTTGCCCGTGGGTACCTTGTTAATGAAGGGGAGTCCATCGGTGTTGTTGCCGCCCAATCCATTGGTGAGCCTGGCACCCAGTTGACCATGCGCACCTTCCACATTGGGGGGGCGGCCTCGGGTTCCGCAGCGGCCAGTAACATTGAGGTGAAAACGCAGGGCACGGTGCGATTGCTGAATGTCAAAAGTGTCATAAATTCCGAGAAACATCTGGTTTCCGTTTCTCGTTCGGGCGAAATCAGCATCATTGATGAACATGGTCGTGAACGAGAGCGCTATAAAGTACCCTATGGTGCGACCATCTTCGTAAATGATGGGGATAAAGTAGAAGCTGGCCAGGAAATAGCGGCCTGGGATCCACATACGCATCCAATCGTTACGGAAGTGGCGGGTAAAATTAAGTTCTACGACTTTGTTGAAGGTGTGACCGTCACTAAGCAGGTCGATGAAATTACTGGTCTGAGTGCGATAGTCGTTATGGACCAAAAATCCCGAGGAACCGCAGGTAAAGATCTTCGCCCCATGGTCAAACTGATTGACGAGGAGGGGAATGATGTGAACCTGGCAGGTACGGAAATCCCAGCCAATTATATTTTACCTGGCGGTGCAATCGTTAATCTTGAAGATGGCGCTCAAGTTGAAGTTGGGGATGTTATTGCCCGTATTCCTCAAGAGTCAACCAAATCCAGAGACATCACGGGTGGTCTGCCAAGGGTTGCGGATCTGTTTGAAGCGCGTAAACCGAAAGAACCCGCGATCATGGCAGAAGCCACCGGGACGATTTCTTTTGGTAAGGAGACCAAGGGTAAGCAGCGCCTAGTGATTACCGATGAAAAAGGCGAAAGCTACGAGGAATTGATTCCGAAATGGCGCCACATCAACGTATTCGAAGGTGAGCACGTGACCAAAGGAGAGGTCATTGCCGATGGGGAGTTGAATGCGCATGACATCCTAAGGTTATTGGGGATTAAGGAGTTGGCCAATTATTTAGTGCAGGAAATCCAGGACGTCTATCGTTTGCAGGGTGTGAAGATTAATGACAAACACATTGAGGTCATTATCCGTCAGATGCTGCGCAAGGTGGAAGTCTCTGATTCGGGTGAAACCAAATTGCTCAAAGGCGAGCAAGTCGATCGGGCGCGGGTTTTGGATGAGAATGAAGCGTGCGCGCGTAAAGATAAATTGCCTGCTCGGTATGAAAACGTGTTGCTAGGAATCACCAAAGCATCGTTGGTGACCGAATCATTCATTTCAGCTGCGTCATTCCAGGAAACCACTCGGGTGTTGACCGAAGCCTCTGTCAGAGGGGCGCGGGATGATCTTCGCGGTTTGAAGGAGAACGTTATCGTGGGACGTCTGATACCCGCCGGAACTGGCCTAGCCTATCATCGCGAGCAACGTAAAAATCGGTCTGTTGAAGGATTGATGGAGTCCGTCGGCGCGGTTGCACCCGAAACGGTTGCCGAAGCTGGCGATGTGACAGCTGAGGCGACAGAGAGTGCCGAGACGGAAACCCCAGCTGCTGATTAGCGTTTGTCTGCTTGGACTGACACACAGCGGTAGACTCGCGTCGCACAGAGGGTGCACTATCAAAAGGCCCTGTGCCTCGGTGCAGGGGGTTATTTCATGATGGTTTTGGCGTGAATGCGAAGGTAAGTATGGGCGGTGCTGCAGTCGTAGAGGCATCCGCAAAATGTCGCGAAGTAAAGGATCTGCGTTTTACGCTTGACAGCAAATAGGCAGGAAACTAAAATTCGCGACCCTCGACAGACCCAGTCTGCACGGCTGGGTTTGTCGTTTCTGTTTAGGGCCGGAGAAAACTTTAAATCATGGCAACGATAAATCAGTTAGTACGCAAGCCGAGAAAGCGTAAGAAAGAAAAAACCAATGTACCAGCGCTTGAGGCTTGTCCACAGCGTCGAGGGGTGTGTACACGTGTTTATACCACAACACCGAAAAAGCCCAACTCGGCAATGCGTAAGGTTGCCCGAGTGCGTCTGACCAGCGGGTATGAGGTGACGAGTTATATCGGTGGTGAGGGGCATAATCTCCAGGAGCACTCTGTGGTACTGATACGCGGTGGGCGGGTCAAAGACTTGCCGGGTGTACGCTATCATACGGTTCGGGGCAGCCTTGATACACAAGGGGTGGAGAATCGGAAGCAATCACGCTCAAAATATGGCACCAAACGCCCTAAAAGCTAAAGGTAATTGAATAATGTCCAGAAGATCCAGCGCGCCCAAGCGGCATATATTGCCAGATCCTAAATACAAGAGTCTCGACTTGGCTAAATTTATCAATATTGTGATGAAGGATGGCAAGAAATCGACGGCGGAAAAAATACTCTATGGCGCAATCGATTTGATCGGAGAGAAGCAAAAAACAGAAGGTTTGGATGTGTTGCTGAAAGCGCTCGATAATGTCTCTCCAATGGTGGAGGTTAAGTCTCGACGCGTGGGTGGTGCAACCTACCAGGTACCAGTAGAGGTTCGCCCTGTTCGCCAAAAAGCCCTGGCCATGCGTTGGTTGGCGGATGCTGCCCGTCGGCGGGGAGAGAAATCCATGGCGCAAAAATTGGCGGGCGAGTTGATGGATGCTGCTGAGAATCGCGGTGCGGCCGTGAAGAAACGTGAAGATACCCACCGCATGGCGGAAGCGAACAAGGCTTTTGCGCATTATCGTTGGTAGGTCGTAAACGCCTGAGAGATTGCTAAGTCGATGCCTCGTAAGACTCCGATCGAACATTACCGAAATGTTGGGATTATGGCGCATATTGATGCGGGTAAAACCACCACGACCGAGCGGGTGTTGTTTTATACGGGGGTGTCGCACAAGATTGGAGAGGTGCATGATGGCGCTGCGGTCATGGACTGGATGGAGCAAGAGCAGGAGCGGGGGATCACTATCACCTCGGCTGCCACGACTTGCTTTTGGCAGGGTATGGACAAGCAGTTCCCGCAGCACCGCATTAATATTATCGATACACCGGGACACGTCGATTTTACGATAGAAGTTGAGCGCTCACTCCGAGTGCTTGATGGCGCTTGTGCTGTTTTTTGTGCGGTTGGGGGGGTTGAGCCTCAGTCCGAAACGGTATGGCGGCAGGCGAATAAATATCGTGTGCCGCGCATCGCTTTTGTGAACAAGATGGATCGCTCCGGCGCGGATTTTTTGCGCGTGGTTGAGCAGATTCAGTCGCGGCTCGGTGCTCAGCCTGTGCCGATTCAATTGCCGATTGGATCAGAAGACAAATTTGAAGGTGTTATTGATCTTGTTCGCATGAAGGCCATCTATTGGAATGAACAAGATCGCGGAGTGACCTACCGCGAGGCGCCTATCCCTGATGACATGCACGCAGAGAGTCAGCGTTATCATGAGCGCATGGTGGAGTCTGCGGCAGAGGCGGACGAAACGCTGATGGAAGCCTACCTGGAGCGTGATGGTCTTTCCGGGGAGCAGGTGGTACAAGGCTTGCGTCAACGTACCTTGGCTAACGACTGTGTGCCGGTCTTATGCGGCTCGGCATTTAAAAACAAGGGCGTGCAGGCACTGCTGGATGCTGTGATCAATTACTTGCCGAGCCCAATTGATGTGCCGCCTATTAAGGGGCATGTGGAGGACGCAGAGGAAGCGCGCCCTGCCGATGATGATGCGCCGTTTGCAGCGTTGGCATTTAAGATCGCCGCTGACCCGTTTGTTGGGAACCTGACGTTTTTCAGAGTTTACTCCGGTGTCCTGAAGTCTGGAGATAGCATTCTGAATTCGGTGAAGGGGAAGAAAGAGCGGATCGGACGGCTGTTGCAAATGCACTCAAATCACCGCGAAGAGATTAAGGAAGTGCGCGCGGGTGATATTGCTGCGGCAGTGGGTCTAAAGGATGTCACCACCGGCGATACGTTGTGTGATACGCGAGCGCCAATTGTGTTGGAGCGCATGGAATTTCCTGATCCGGTTATTTCTGTGGCGGTGGAGCCAAGAACGACGGGCGATCAGGAAAAAATGGGGGTTGCTTTGGGTAAGCTGGCTCAGGAAGACCCTTCCTTTCGCGTGACTACAGATGAAGAGTCGGGTCAGACAATTATCTCTGGGATGGGTGAATTACATCTCGAGATTATTGTGGATCGGCTCAAGCGTGAGTTTGGCGTGGAGGCCAACGTTGGTGCGCCGCAGGTGTCTTATCGGGAATCGATTAGCCAGACTGCGGAAGCGGAAGGTAAGTTTATCCGTCAGTCCGGTGGGCGCGGCCAGTATGGGCATGTTTGGCTGCGATTAGAGCCATTGGCGCGTGGTCAGGGCTACGAGTTCAAAGACGCGATTGTGGGTGGTGCAGTGCCCAAAGAGTTTATCCCGGCAGTGGATAAGGGTATTCAGGAGCAAATGGAGTCGGGTGTCCTTGCAGGTTATCCCATGGTGGATATCAAAGTGACCTTGTTCGATGGTTCTTACCACGATGTGGATTCCTCTGAAATGGCTTTCAAGATAGCGGCTGCAATGGGCTTTCGAGAGGGTGCAATGAAGGCGGGCCCGGTGCTGCTGGAGCCGATTATGAAAGTGGAAGTCGTCACTCCCGAAGAGTATATGGGTGACGTGATGGGTGATCTCAACCGTCGACGTGGCATGGTTCAAGGGATGGATGATGTGCCCGCAGGCAAAGTGGTGCGGGCCGAGGTGCCGTTGGCAGAAATGTTCGGTTATGCCACCGATCTCCGGTCAGCGACGCAAGGGCGAGCAACGTATTCGATGGAATTTGAGCATTACGCTGAAGTTCCCGGTAATTTAGCGGCCGAAATGATAAATCAGGCTTCGTAATTTAATGAAAGGTGAGTAGCAGTGTCTAAAGAAAAATTTGAGCGTACGAAACCGCACGTAAACGTAGGGACCATTGGTCACGTAGACCATGGTAAGACGACACTGACGGCCGCGCTGACGAAAGTCA
>JANTGD010000042.1 GCA_024763135.1 Thiotrichales bacterium
AAGTTGATCAAGGTCTCTTTTAGATATTTGTACTGAGACTACACCCAACATAGCCGTATCAGGACTAGAAACAGGTATCCCTAGATCTCGAATTTTATTATATACCGACTTGCAATGATCTTCGCAAACCACTAATGCAGGTACGTTTTTTGCGGTAGGGTTATTTAATTTCTCAATTAAAATAGGGTCTATTTCAATCATACATGCGCTCGCAGGAGTTATTAAGCAGAATAGCAGGAATAGAGTAATATAAATATTTAAAAGAGTAGAGGCGTGCACTTTATGCATTTTAATGCTCTAGGCATTGAACGTTAGGGAAATTTACTACTACTCTCAGCTTAGATATGCATTGACCCTCCTCAGGAAGGGTCAATGCAAAACTTTAGAGTAAAGCAAAGGTACTAATAGCTGTAGATTTAATATCTAGCAGCTCTGTAAGCATTCACAAGGCCATAGCCGTAGAACCAATCTCTACCAGGTCGCCCCAAGTCCGTAGCAGTTTTAATGATATGGCGCCGAATGGTATCGCCATGCCACGTAGGGTGTCGGCTTTTGATTAGCGCTGCGACACCCGCAACGTGAGGTGACGCCATACTGGTACCACTTAATTTTCTGTAGTGCCTTGTAGGTGTAGTAGACCAAACATCAACGCCAGGTGCCGTGATCTCAACTTGAGGGCCATAGCTAGAGAAGACTGCCCGGCGCTTTCTGCAGTCGACAGCGGAAACCGCCATAAAAGAAGGGCATCGAGCTGGATTACCCACCATTGGGTAGCGCGTTCTCCCGCTGTTTCCGGCGGCTGCAATTGCAAGTATACCTCTCCTCCGCAACCGTCGTCCAGCTGCTTCATAGGCACGACTATAAACGTTTACACGATGAGTTCTCGTGCCGGATCCAAGACTCAAGTTGACTATGTGCATTCTGGCTCGAATACACCATGCCAGTCCATTTAGTATCCAGCTGGTGCGACCGCGCCCTTTTTTATCGAGCACTTTCACCGCGTAAAGTTTTGCTTGTGGGGCTACCCCTACAACGCCGCGTTGGTTCGACACAGCAGCTATAGTTCCGGCAACATGTGTTCCATGATAATGGTCATCATACCAGCGGCGGTTCCCTGGTACAAAACTAGCTCCCCCGTAAACCCGTAAATCTGGATGTCGAGGTGTAATGCCCGTATCAACGACTGCTACCCTCGCACCTCGACCTCTGCTGTATCTCCAGGCATAGGGCGCATAGATAATTCGAAGCCCACAGGTGACGTAGTCTCTAGCCGCCTTTGTTGCAGCCGATGAGGTTGGAGCGTTGAGAATTTTTAAAACCATTTGGACTTCGCTGTCGGAAACGTCTGTCTTACCTTCCTCTCTACTCTGTAAGATGCATTTTAAAAGAGCAAATAATGTATCTTTTGAGACTCCAGCGTTAATGGCGTCTTGCTCAGCTTCTTCCTGAAGATTGATCAATTCTCCACTTTCATCAATATCCAGATTATCAATGTCAGGTTCATATTGGGATTCAAAGTTAGCATCTTCTGCGCTTACCACATCAAGTTCTTCATCGCTAGCGGTTGCATAGTCAGAGAGTTCATCATCTATATCTTGTGATGCTTCCGGGTCTTCTTCTATAAACATGGTATTAAGGTCATCATCGAGCTCGTCAAAGGGTTCTTCAACATCGCTCAAAGCGTAGACAATTTCATCATCTTCTACTGCTTCAACGCCTTCTTTTTTTGCCAACTCTTCAGCATCATCGTCCGTTAGGTTAGCAACAATGAATCCTAAATCATCGTTGCTTAAGATGTCCGCGTCGGTTGGTTCAAACTCGGATACCATTACCTCTAGAGATTCGTGAAGCGTTGCCGAATCTACGAAGGATTTAACTTGTCTATCTGCAACTTCCATCGCGGAAAACTCATCTCCGACTAAAATAATTCTAGGTTTTTTCTCAGGCATGATCGTTTCTCCAATATAGGTTAGTGGTGTTAACTTATTCATTCACCCATAACCTAGTAAAACTTCCATAATATTCAATGAATGCAATACTAAGACGAGTAATTTTCTTAAAGTCTTTAAGTATCGTGAAGCGTGCCCATTAAAACTATTTCCTAAGAATTAAATCCCTCTTAAGATGCGCTTAATAAATTCTTCTGGTGATTGATTTGATTTTTTGGGGCGTGTTTGAAAGGCATAAGATAGCGATAGGAATTTAATTATTAGTTATTTCATTGTAGTTTGAACGAATAAATAATGGCCAAGATTGCTACCGGTAATTGAGAATAAAACGCGAAATTTTATATTAAATTTATCTTGAGGCAATTAGTGGCAATATCAGTGTGAGAGTATAAGTTGTAAATAATGGTGTTTGGCTGGGTACATGAAGAGTTCGGTTTTAATAAATTATATTGCGAATAATAATTATGCTCATCGCAGAACAGTGTGAAAACTTTAGTAAAATAAAGCCAACCTCAAACGTTGGAGGGAGAGGGCATGGAACTGGAAGATTGAAGTGACCCCCAGATAACTGTACAGGTTGCTAGGTAAGAATTGACGTGGAAAATCTCTTTATAGGAGGCGTCAATCATGCCCCAAAAACGTAAGTGCCACAGTGCGGAATTCAAAGCCAAAGTTACACTCGAAGCGGTCAAAGGCCTCAAGACCACCAGCGAGCTTGCACAGCTGTTTCAGGTCCATCCAACGCAGATCAGCCAATGAAAACGTCAGCTATTGGACACTCTGCCAGAGCTGTTTGAGAAGACCAGAGCACATCCTGAACAGGCTGCTGAGCAACTGACCGGGCCGCTCTAAGAGGAGATCGGCCGTTCTTAAAATGGAATTGGACTGGGTAAAAAAAGTGTTGTAAAACTCCATAACGCTTTAATGCCGGTTAATCGATTCGGAGCTTAGCATCTCGCGCCAATGCGAGTTGCTGAGCTCCCTTGGTATAGTTACTACTATCAGCCAGCTGGTGAGTCGGAATATAACCTTCAACTCATGCGTCTGATAGATGAACAATATCTGCGGACACCGTTTTTCGGTTCCCGACAGATGAAACCTTGTTGCGCTTGCAGGGGCATCCCGTTAATCGCAAGCGGGTACGACGCCTGATACAACGAATGGACTTGGTAGCGTCGGTTCCCGGGCCACATACCAGTCGCCTCCATCCGCACAATCCGGTCTATCCCTATCTTGCTCAGAGGGATGACACTGACAAAGGCCAATCTGGTGTGGTCCGCAGATGTCACGTTCATCTTGATGCCGCTAGACTTTATGTATCTGGTAGCGGTCATCGACTGGTATAGCCGTTACGTGCTGTCATGGCAGCTTTCCAATACTAAGGATACCCTGTTCTGTATTGAGGCGTTGAAGTCTGCACTCCGGCAAGGCCAGCCATGTATTTTAATACCGATCAGGGCGCTCAGTTCACCAGCCAGGAATTTACCCGGCGGTTACTGGATGACCAGATCCTGATCAGCATGGATGGTCGTGGCAGAGCATTGGATAATGTTTTCATCGAGCGCCTCTGGCGCACATTAAGGTACGAAGATATCTATCTACGCGACTACTGCGGTGTCATGGAACTGCAAACCGGGCTTGCGGATTACGTTCATTTCTATCATCATGAAAGGCCAAATAGCTCTCTGAATGGCCGGACTCCGGCACAAGTGCATGCATCCTCGAAAGCTGAGTAGATGCGTAAATAAACTGGTCGTTAATGCTTACTTAAAAAGTCAGCTTCGCTGTCCAAGGGTTGGGGGCCACTTCACTCACGTAGTCGTGATTATTAACTTATCCGAACTACCAAAATATTTGAACTGGCCTCCAATAAAGTGCGAATAGGCACTTGATGCCGCACTGACGCTCCCTATCTGATTACCACTGTTAAAATCGTGTGCCCCTTGTAACGTTATGTTATGGGGTGGTCTGCTTTTGAAGAACAGGGTAGTGGTTAACATTGCCGTATTTTTTGTGTCAGTCCCTCCGAATGTCACACGCCTGTGGGTTGCATATTTTCCCACCTTTCTGTTTTTTAGGAAAAGAGTACCTCCTTCATGTTGCCAACGACCAGCGTCGTCATCGATATTTTTGAGGGTTTTACGTTTTAGTGTAAGGGTCATCGAGGTTGCCATCGTTAATTTCTCCGTTCTTTCTCAATTAAAGAAGCAAATTTTCAGAAAATTACTGTGCGGCCTTGGGACTTTACCTGGCCTTTCGAATACGTGACCGAATGAATAACACGGTCCGAATCATCCAGTAGCACAATGCGACCTCCTTTATTAGATAACTGCATTGTGGATGGGTCGAGTACTATTCGGTGGGTTCTACCAGCTTCCAAAACGAGGCCATCGATTACCTGGCGCTTACCATTTTTGTCTTCCATAGACCATCCATTTAGCGCTGCATCCCTGGCGCCAATGTTAATCAGAGTGACAGACTCATTACCTGGGTCATGGCCTTCCGGATTGACAAGTGCCGCAATAATGCGAATATCACTGCCAACTACAATCGGTTCTGGTATCGGTCCGGGCCCTCCCGCTTTACCTAAAAACTGTGGGTAGAAAGTCCGGACATGCCGATTATTATGGCTACGAAACAATTTTAGGGCATACCTTGCCCCATTAATTACGGCTTCCTTCGGAGCGCGAGCGCCAAGATGTGCGCGTACACTACCCAGTGCCAATAAGCCTTCAATACTACATCCCACAAAGAATCCCCCGACCGGTTTCGTCAGCGGACGCATAGCATCGCGATTATAGTCCGGTGCCTGCCATTTATATGAAATAGTGACTGTTTCCGGAAATAATTTTTGGTCAGCCTTTTGTCTTGTCGCAAGATATATAATACGGTCATCGACTAAACCGGGAAAGCGTTCCTGGGCGTCATCCACTAAATGCGCTAATCCATCATCAAGGTAGTATTTGTACCAAAAGTGGTAACCCTTTACCTTGGCCCTTTCCTGTTCACCAACAACTACATGTTCAAAGCCACTTAAATCAGGATCTCCACCCATTGAAAATCTGCGAAACCACATTTCCATGATCGTGTTATACCACCTTTCTTTAGTAATACTGGTACCACTAGCATGGGCCACATAATCCCTCGCAACACGCATGGGTGCAGAGTCCATCATGGCATGAACAAGATCATGCACTTCTTCACGTTCTTCAGGGGTTTCATTTTCTTCATCGTGTTCTGGAAGCGCATAATTATCGAACAGTTCTCGACAAAGATTATAGGTAGTTATTTTCGTATCAGGAATAATGACTTCGGGAAGAACTTTTAGCTCTCGATTGTTACTGTCAAGATTACTATTGACCTTCACAAAACCTTTTACCTTATTACCCGGTTCAGTATCCAGGATAGGAACAACGCCTGACTCAGATTGATCGGCATCCCATATCTGTTGATAGATATCACTCATTTAATCTTCTCCTTAAGCACCTGGTTAAGCCTACTAGATGGTTAATAAAGGGCAATTCTATTGATTATGGTCCGAGTTCATGAGAGGTTGTATGTGTCAGAATTTTGGTAGAAAGGTTGGCGGACTCGAGCCTCAGGAAAACGAACCATGAACTACTATAGATATCCTTAACACAATTTACTCTCCTCATTTTGACCATTATTAAGGAGTCCTCTTACAAATAGCTTACATAAATATAAATAGAACGAATAAAACCTTGCGATGCGGGAAACTTCATATTGTCCCATCACAGAGCCGGCATCCCCTCACATCAATGCGTTTGCACCGGACCAACAGTCTAAACAGTGTAAAACACCCTGCGATCCAGGAATACACCACACCGCAGGCACACAGCGGTCTACCGTAAGGTTTGTCATCCGTCATAGAAAGAACTTGGAATGCCTGGTAGTCAGCTGTCAGCTACCAGTCCACGCTATGCTCACACGCCCGGTCACCAGCTTCCCGGTTGATCTCTTCATCTAGCACAATGGTCTGATCGAATTCCGGCCAGCCCAGTGGCGCGTGCCACTGGGCTTCTACCACTGCACCACTCGCTGCGAAGACCGCACTTGGTTCAGCGGTGACGATGCCTACTCCAACGCGAATGTTTCCGGGAATGCTTGCTGACTAGAATCGACATCTTTGCTGCTGTTGTCCATGCCTATGCCAGGGTCGTCTATACAAGAACAGGGTGACAGATACTCGTGTAAGAATCGGTTAAGCAACCCATAATGAGCTACTTTATATTATGGCAGCAACAATAGTTCGGTCCACACATTGTTGTCTTGCAGCTGTTGTACTTAAAGGTTTTTAGTCCAAGTTTATGAAAATTAGTGAATGGTTGATTTCTATAGATGTGCAGAGAATTAAAACATTGTAGAGGGCCCGCAGTGCTACCGCTTCGTACACCGTCATTCAGTCTTGCACAAATTTGTTCACACGTGGGTGCTTTTAAGCCGCATTTCCTCGCTACGGAAAATGTCCATCCTCCTTTTGGATTGATAGCTGTGCATGTTGCTTCAGCTAATATTTGCGCTGCAGGCGAGAATTGATCTGTTTGCGCTTGGGTTTTGCTAATCATAGGGATGGATGCAAGGGAAACAATTATTAATGATAGTAAAAAACGTTCCATGGTTGTTAGCTCATTTGATTGTGTTATTTGATTTTGGTAACTCAATGTTCACAGTTTCATATTCAGCCAAAGAGAGCGGGACAGTATTCACTGCCGGACTGTTTCACAACGCCGCTTAAAAGTTTTATAGTGTGAAAATCCGGTAGCAGAATACTGTCCTGAGATAAACATATTATTCCTCTTCTCCAACGGGTTCTTTCGATGTCGATAGGAATCCGCGGTTTTGTGCAAAGTAAATATATACGGGGCTCTCATTTCTAAGGACGTCAAGTACATTCGTAAACATCGATGAAGGTAGGTGCATTTTAATGATACTGCCCAGCATGCTGTCATTCTCGAAGAACATACCTGGATCATTGAATCTTAGCCAAGCGAGCGTTTTTCCTTTTGAGTCGCTTAGTTGTATTTGGGCTCTGTTCGTTTGGTAACCTGCAGGGCTTCCGTAAAATAGGATTGAATAGCTTGCAACTTTCTTTGATTTGGCCACAGTACTTTCTCCTTTTTAAAAATAACTTTTGCTGAAATAACTTAGGTGCTTACGTGTTGAGACAATAGAGTTAAAAATTTTTTTAAAACAGTTCAGCTTCTTATCCGAGTCATTCTAATTGAATGACTCTTTTGCAGGGTTGTGTGCATTGCTAATAAAGCTTAGGAGTGTGAGTGATGAGTCAAGACTTCCGTTTAATATACTTAGCAGTGACCACGTACACATTGATACCGGTGGGCAATTAGTTATTGATTAACTGTGATAGTTAACCAATACCCAATCCTGGGGGGCATGTATAATAGTAAGATAAATCGTGAAACCTATCAGGCTACTTGGCTCTGCCAAGTGCGCTGTTGAAGGTTTTGCATACTCGTCAAGTCTATTTCTTTGAGGGTGGTGAGGATGTTGTTGAGGGGTGTTACTTTAGTTGGGGTTTTGGGGTTGGCGTCGGTGGTGTTAGTGGGTTGTAGCGGTGGTGACTCGACAACCTCGAAACCGGAGCCGACGCTGTCGAGTCTTTGGAACGCGAAGTTCAGTAGCTGTGGGCTTAACTGTCATTCCCCGGATGCAAGTGATGGCACCGAGAACGGGCCTGATCTGCGGAGTAAAGACAGTTTTTACACACAACTCGTAGGGAAGAATGTCAACCGTGATTTTCCCCTGTGGGCGACGGTTAAGAGCGGTAATTGTAACGATATTGATTTTATAGCGCCGGGCAATCCACGTGGTTCTACGCTGGTGACCAGTCTGGTCCAAAGTTACTCCATCAATCAAACGACCTGTACCAGTTCGTATAATTTACACGAAGTTAATCGGGTAACAATCTCGAATCAAGACCTCATCGATGCGCTGGTGACGTGGATTAATGCAGGCGCCCCCGACAACTAAGCAGGGTTCAAAACCCGCTACGCTACCTGAAACGCAGCGACGCCGCCGTGCACGGCGGCACCTGAAACGCTTGGGTTTGGTGCTGGGCAGTATCTTTTTGCTCTTTACGGCGCTCTTGGTGGCGTTATATTTTGCCCTCCGTGATCCATGGCTCTATCAAAAATTGTCACCCTATCTTGCAAAACGCCTGGAGCCGCTGGGTATTGAATTGACGCAGCCCGGAAGTTTACAGATCGATGTGCTTCGTTCGGTAACATTAAGAGATCTTCAAGTGAGTTGGCGAGATCCGGACATCGGCACTTTGGAGCTGACATTGGGCGCGCTGGATCTACATTATTATGTCAATGAACTCCTGAAGGGAGAACTCAAACTCGAGGATCTGGCAATCCGCGATGCGCAGATTCGAGCGACACTCAATACCACGCAGTCTCAGCCCCTCGATACCTCTCAAAGCAGCCTGTCACTGAATGATCTCGATGCGTTATTAAGCAGGCCCCCCTTGCCCGTATCCATCAAACAACTGGCACTACAGCGCATAGCCTTGCAGCTCAGCACGGGGGAAGGGACTCAATGGCAGCGACTTTCCGGGCAGCTCAAGCAGGCCACGGGTGCGTTTTCGTGGCAGTCAAAGGGTTTGTCCGGTGCGCTTAAATTGGAAGTGGATCAGCCGTGGCAATTCGCATTGGAAGATGAAAAGGGGCGGATGACGCTGGATTTTATGCCCCAATTGCAGTCTAGGCTGCAGTGGCAACTGGATCACGAAGCACCTGGCTGGCATCTTGCTCGGGCCGGATGGGATCAGACGCTGAACCTACGCAAGCTCGAACTGACTCGTGTGCACAATGGCGTCGCGCAGTCTTTGGCGCAGGCAGAACAGTTCAGCATGCAATTCAAAGCCCAGGCGTCGACGCAGAATGATCACAGCACGCTTACTGGCCTACGACAGATGTTTCCATTGCAGGTTGATGCAGACCTTAAGACGCATTTATCCGGTTTGCGGGGCTTTGCTCTCGAATCGGTTGGGTTAAAGCTACAAACGCTTGCTGAGCAAGACCTGAATCTCAGTCTGCAAGGTCTTCTCCAGCCTTTTGCTGCGGGCGAGCCGCCATTGAGCTGGCAGGTCAGTCAGCACTTGCAATTTCAAGAGCTCGACGCGGCAGTACAGGGTCACCAGCTTACATCCAACGGGCTGCATATGACGCTCAAAGGGCAGGGTGAGGTTCCTTCGCAGTTGCAATCCCTCGTGCCGTTGAAATTCGCGATGACGCTGGAAGGTGATGCGCCGCAGCTCGTGTGGCAACAGCTTTCCGCAGCCTCCGACACCGCGGCACTGCAGGCCAGTCTAAAACCCGCGTTCCAGCTGCAGGCCAGTGGCGTGGTGCCCTCGCTTAAGGATCCGCTGCGAAAGTTACAGATGAAATTTGCGCCTCGTCTGACAGCCGATGGATTGGTCGTCAGCATGGCGCGGGCGGGTGAGCGCAGCGTCTATCGTGCGGATCAGGAACGTTTTGGTGCCACGGGGTCATTGGATCAGGGCCAGCTATCGCTGCTCGCTGATCTGCAGGTGGATGGATTGCATTTACCGGAGCTGCTCGATCAGTTTTCCTTACAAAATCAAATCGATTTGCAAACGGGCCTTGATTTCAAGCAACCTACGGTGCAATGGAAGACACAGCTGGATGGGCGACCGTTGCTGGCGATGGACTTAAAAGGCAACAATCAACCAGGGAATTTCACGCTGGCACATCAAATTAACGGCTTTTTCGACACTAAACTCAAGCGCTTGCATCCCGCCGCCGAAATGCTCGATCGCCTGGGTAATGTGGAAATCCAATGGAATGGTGCGTTCAAGTTAAAGCACGGGGTGGATTCCATTGTGGCTCTGGATTTCTCTAAGTTTTCCCACTGGCGTTTTGCTGATCAGGGGCAAATTCAGTGGCGTCAGACCCGTCCCCCTGTTCATGCCGATGGCTTGCAATTGAGCGGTCCATTGAAAGTCGACTATGGTATTGAAAAACAAGGTGCTCGCGATTACAGCAGCGAATTGCGCCTGGCCACTCGAGGTATTCAGTTTGCCCCACTCGTAAAACCGGTGCCTTTTGTTTTTTCACAGCGGAGCCATCTTGACTGGCCGCTGACGAGTGTCGAATCGCGCGGCGACCTCAAAATTGCGGGTAATGATGCAGCCAGTTATAAGTTGCAGGCAACGAATTTACCCAAGCACTTCGATTTCGATACCCACTGGTCATTCAGTTCCCAACCCGAGTGGCAGGTGTATGCACCTATGCTCGCGGCCCTGGACAGCATCGGGGCCGTTACGGGTGAACATCAGCTGAAAGGGACTGTCGCACACCCCTACCGTTCTCTCCTTGATTTTGAGGCGGCCCAGTTGCAACAGCTTAAGGCCGATGTGACGCTGGACAGCCAGTTCACGCAAGCCAGTGATCAACGGGGCCGTTTACTGCAGATATTTGCGCCGGTCGATGTGCATCAGCAGGTTCACTGGTCTGCTGGCGCTGCCAACCTTAAGGGGCGCTATCATATTGCGGCCGCCAAGGTGCTGGGACAGATGACGCTGGAGGATTTTGGCGGGCAGTATACGCTCAATGCCGATTCGGGTTTGACACCCGATGGCGGAAAAATCGATTTACAGGTGAGCACGGGATCTTTGTTGTTGCATGAGACGGATGCCGAGCCGGACGCAGCGGCCAATATGAAGAATCTGTTGGTGCCCTTTAATCTCAATATTACTGCGCGTCAGGCCAAGCAAAAAGTGTTGTTAGAAAACTTAAGCCTGCAGACTGGCGATCGAATCCTGGATTTGCAGGCCTCGGGGGAAGCGGGATTGGATGGCAAAAATGCGCAGCTCTACAGCACATTACGCATGCGCTTACAACCCGATCTTTTACAAACACCTTATCTTAGCGGAGCAGGTACGATCCAGATTCCCTGGCAGCTGATCCTGCTCAATGGTGATCAATTGTCAATCGATGGAGATATTCGATTCGATCAGCTCGATCTGGCGACGCAAAACTGGCAAATTCAGGGACTCAATGGTGGTCTGCACTTTGAAGAGGAATTGCTGTGGACGGGGGAACGTTTGAAGTACCGTTATCTCCGGGACCCGGATCCCTTCCAACGGGTGGATTTTTCACGCGTGCAACCTTTTTTGCAAGACCGTGTGAATTTGAGTGTTATGGGTATTGCGACTGCGGAACAGAGTATCGGTCCCGGCTTGGTGAATCTGCAGTTGCAGCAAAATGTGCTGAATCTTCGGCAGCTCGATTTGCAGCTTTTTGGGGGCCACATCACCGGGCGACTGTACGTGGATACGCGCCCTGGTAATTGGCAGATTGGTTTGTTGAGTAGGATCACCGAGGTCGATCCCCGGCAGCTGTTACGCCAAGGCAGCGCCTTGCGTGAAGGAGTATACGCACCGCTAAGCGCGCGCACAGCCGTGACCTTCGATATTCGCCGGCGGCTGCTCGAGGGGCGTATCGATGTCACGAAAATTAATCGCGAGCAGCTCTATCAGTTGCTGGAAGTGCTTGATCCGGATTACGAGGACGAGCAGCTGGCGGCGCTGCGGGCAGCTTTGCGTATTGCGCATCCAGAACAAGTGAGCATCAATATGCACCAGGGATTGCTCGATTTGGAAGCACGCATATCGGCCTTGCCCCAGCCGTTACGGATTAAAGGGCTGCCATTGACGCCGTTGATCCAGTACTTTGCCGGTGTAGCCTTGGAAGCACTGGGGAACGTGCCTTTGGAATAGGCCATGCCAAGTGCGTGGCTGAGACCGCCCCCTTACGAATTTAACAGGACGCCTATCTATGAAACGTTTGGGTATTATTGTTGCTGCTATCAGTATGTCGAGCTGTATTTCTTTGCCTGATGTCTATCTCATTGATCGTCAGACTGTCATGGAGGCGGAAGCTTCGGGAGAATGGCCGCAGCTGGAAGAGCGCTTTACACACACGACGCCTAAAACGGGGCCCACCGATCTCGCCACAGAACCTTCTTCAAAGCGCAGAGATCGCGCGTTTCGCGTACTCAATGGCGAGTTCCCCACAAATCCATCCCAGGCCCAGAGCAGCACGCCATGAAACAAACCATTGGCCGTGTAGTTGGCGGCGTACTACTGGCCATGCTGTCGTTGCCAGTCTGGTGCGCCACCGCCTGGGAAGAGAATCGCTTGATTCCGCTGGAAAAGTTGACCGTGGGGCCGTGGGATAATTTTGAAGTGAGCGTGGCGCGGGACGATCAGTTGATATATTTCACCCGCGATCAAAATCAGATCCCGCAAATCTTAGTACAGGATCTTGAACATACCACTGCGCAGCCGCTCAAAGGTTTGCAGGGGGATGCCAAGGAACCCGCACTCAGCCCGGATGAGCGGTATTTGGCGATAACCTACTATGGGGATGATGCGCAGGGAGATGTGTGCTTGTATAAGCTGCCAAGGGGGCCGGTACACTGTCTCACCGATGCCAACACGGTGGACAAAACTCCATTTTGGGTAGATGCCGAACATCTGGGATTTTTACAACGCAAAACGGGAGATACCCTCTGGGCGCTTGTCGTCGAGAATGTGCAAACAAAGGAACGAACTCAGATACATAAAGGTTTAATTTCGACCCCTTGGGCAACGCCTGGGGGTGAGTACGTTTTAATCAGTGAGACGCAAGCGGATGGCAGCGTTCAGCTCGAGGCCTGGAATCGTCAGACGCGCAAATTACAGCGCCCGCCGGAGTTCGATCTACCGGGCATTACGGGCTCAGCTGTGACCTCACGGAACGGGGAGTTTCTCTATTTCAATCAATATCTCAATGATACCAATGGCGATCAGCTTATCGACGGCAACGACAATAGCGTGACGTTTCGCATCCCGTTTAGGCAATGGTTGCAGGCTCGGACCCCGCAGTTACCAGAACAGCTCAGCTCGGTCGCACACAACTGTCGCTATCCCGCGCCGACCCGACAGTTTCTTTATCTCACCTGCGCTTTCGAGGGTTCATTGGACATCTATCGGCTGCCCTTGACAGGCAGTGTGCCGGCGCCCTGGGGTCAAGCCCAGTTGTGGGAGGCCCATCGCACGGCCCGTAGTTATGAGGATCGACTGCTGATTCTCAACACCTTGCGCTATCGAGCAACCAGTCATGGCACGCAAATGCTCGAGCGTCTGCTCAGTAACCATGTGGCGCTCGATGAACTTACTGCAGCAGTGTTTTATGTGCGGCAGTTACAAAGTCGATATGAGCAGGCGGGGGAACGCGCGGCTGCACAGTTTTACCAAGCCTTGGCTACCCTGTTTCAGGTGCGTTCATCGAAACGGCGGGTGCCCGTTGGTGTGGTGACCAATCGATTCCAACGCATTGTTGCGCAGGCACGGGAGGAGATGCATAGCCAGGCCTATGATCCGGCTTTATCGCATTTGATGGATGCCTGGTTCGATTTTGAGCTGGAGCGGCCGCGGCAGGCACTCAATCGCTTGAAAACGATTGCTCTGGCCTCGCCAGATCTGTTGCCATTGCAGCGTATGTTGACCTTTGAGCTGTATCGGCGTTTGCTCCAAAGCAAAAATCCGGCGCAGCTTCTGAGAATCTATCCTGTCATGTATCAGGCGAACAACCTGCCTTTGGATGCGCGCATTTACTATGCGTTTCATTATCTAAAATTACTCGCTCGAGTGCGTCCCGAGCCTAGTGACCGGATTGCTGAGATCCAGGCGCGCCTGGAAATCCTGCAGTCGCCGCAATTGATAGCACTGTTTAAAAGTGAAATTGCAGCGCTGGAATTAATCTTAGCTCAGGAGCAGAAGGGGCGGAATGCAGCATTCGCAGCACTGGGCCAGCTGCTCAAGCAAAATCGCAGTGATGTGCTCTTGCGCAAAGCCATGCATGTACGCGCGATCCAAAACCTGGGCGCGGCAGAGGCATTTCAGTACATGGAGTTGTTGTCGCGCAATTGGTTGTTGACGACGCAGATTTCTGAAATGGAATTTGTGAATGTGGCAGAGCAGTTTGCCATCATTACCATGGACAAAGCCTATGGCATGCTGGCGCAGGGTAAGGCTGGCAAAGCTTACAGCACTTTTTACAGTGCAATCCGGCAAACCAATGATCTGGAGGCGCATTATCAGTTTATTACACTGGGCTTAACGCCAGAATTGCAGAAAAGGGAAAACCTCGAACGCTCTTATCAAGTACTGCAGGAACAAGGATTGGTGGCTGACAATATGCCTTACGTTGAGGCCTTGCGGCTTTTATTGACAGTTCCTACAGATAAACAAGCCGCTTATAGAAAAGCGCAAAAGACCGCGCTCAAGAAATTGCAATCGATGCGGGCACATGGGTTGAGTCCTGCCATGCGTGATTTATTGATGGGCGCTATTTTGCATCAGCAATTGCGCAGTTCCCGCTCCGGTTATCGCTATGATAAAAAACTTTTCCAAAAAGCCCATTATCATTACATTATGGCGTTGGATTTGGGGCGCGATAACAGTCGTATTACGGCCTCGGTGTGGGAAAATCTTGCTTGGCTCCATTTTGAAGTACGCAATTATGCGCTTGCGGTAGATTTTTTTACTCGGCGATTGCAATTACCGTTTGTCGATGCGCTATCGGAAGCATTAACACGAGAGGCTTTTGCACGGGCCCTGTATGCGAATAATCAGCCTCAGGCCGCGTTAGAGCAGGCACGGGTGGCGCTTGAGAAGGCTCAAGCCAGCAGTCAGCTTGACCCATTACCCTTTCAGGAGAAGCGCGCGTTCTATGCGCTGCAAAGTGGAGACTATGCGCAGGCCAGCCAAGCCTGGAAGGAGGTGCTTCAGCAAGCCGAATTGAGCCTAATCAACCGGGTCAAAGCATTATTGGGGTATAGCTTTGCGCTGATCAAGCTCGAGCGGCCAGAGCAGGCGCGCGCTAAACTACAGACGCTACTCGAACTCAGCCGACAACTTAAACCCCAGCCTGCGGATAAACATCGCTTATTACCCTTGAGACCGGAACGTTTTCAATTGCTGGCCTGGGGATTATTAGCGCGGATTGCGGATAATCCGCGCCAGGCGTTGGGCTATCGCCAACACCGCGCCGAACTCTTGGAAGCATTGTCTGGCAAGGAAAAAACCATGGGTTGGAAGAAACAGACACGCTTGTCTTACTTGGCCAAGACTTATCAACAAATTGCAGTAGAAGCGGAACGACTTGATGTGCCCGATACCATGCGGGAGAACATGGAAAAAAGCTTCCGTGCCGCATTGTCGTGGCGGAAGCTGACCGAAGATGATCTGGGGCCGGTCATCTATCGCAGTTTGATCAACTATCTGGTCCTTGCTATTAGTCACCCCGAGCTGTTTTCCACACTCGATGATCGGCTACTCGAGCGGCAAGTGACGAAAACACTGCAGGTCTTTGCCAGTCAGCCCTATCGATCGGCCCCCTTGGTGTTTCGGGAAACTAAACTCTCAGTGTTGTGGGC
>JANTGD010000043.1 GCA_024763135.1 Thiotrichales bacterium
GGAACAACCATGGCTTCGCAACAATGCCTTGTTCTGAACGCGTGGGTTTGCGCTGATATAGACAGTTTGAACTTGTCGGTGTACTAGTACATCGTCTCGCTTAAAATGACGGAGTCAGCGCTTTTGTGATGCTACGCATCAAGGCGCAGTGCGCAGGCAATGGCAGCTGTCCTTGGCAAGCACTGCAACACCGAGGCGCAGCATCACAGAAGCACCCGAAGGATTGGGTTGCTCTGCCTGCATCCTGGCGTTGTTGCAATTCTTGGAAAAGGAACAACCATTCCCTGCGGAGTGCGCCTGCCCAGGCATGTAGATAGGACAATTGAGTCCGTCATTTTAAACTGAACGATGTACTAATTTCACGACGGATTACCCATGCCCGAACAACCCCACATCGCTCGCTTCCAGGATTTCCACAGTCGAGCCGAGCGTCAGAGTGCCGCGCGCATTGTGGATGACATTCTGGCCAAACAACACTTCATTATTCTGGCGCCGGTATGTGGATAGCGTTTTGAGTGGTTCGCTCGCGCGTTCGCCCGTCTCGGGGTCAATGGTCGGAATGACGCAGCGCGCACAAGGTTTCACGATCCGCATCTCGATACCATCGATACAAATTCGGCGCCAGCGGTCTTCAGCATAGGGTGCGACGCCGCTCACCACCAGGTTAGGTCTGAAGCGCCGCATGGCAAGTGGCTGATCAAGACGCTGGTTCAAGTCAGCCAGTGAACCTTCCGATAGTAACAGCATTGGATAACCATCGGAGAATCCTGTTTGGTCCTGAGGCTCCGCATAGCGAGGATCCACGCGACGAATTGCGTTATCTGGAAACCGGACGAGATGACAAGGACGTTGTAAAAAATGGGAAAGCCAGCGGTCAGCCTGTTCACCACAACGTAGTGAGCGGCAACGGTCCCGCCAGACCGTTACTTGCATCTCGCCAGCATTGCAATTCAGGGGTACATGCAAAGCCTCCTGGCCTGGAGCTTTGAGGATCAGAGAGTGCTCCGACAAATAGGTATCGATCAAACTCATTCGCGCGATCTGGCGCTGGGTGAGGAAAGATCCTTCAGGATCAACCACCATCCAGTGTCGGTCGAACTGCAAACCTCGCGGATCGAGCACCGCACTTGTCAAGGCGATTCCACGCAGCGATTTGACTGGATAAATCCAGAGTTCGCTCAGGGTGGCGCTGGCCATCGTGTTGCGGGTTTTATTGGAATGGATTGCGCAGAACAATCGTCTGACTGCGATCCGGTCCCGAGGAAATAATATCGATGGGTGCTCCCACGACTTCCTCAATTCGGGTCAGATAACGTTTGGCATTTTCCGGCAAGTTCTCGTACTCCGTTACGCCCACCGAAGATGCGTGCCAACCGGGCAATTCTTCATAAATCGGCTCGATGGCCTGATAGTCATCCGCGTGCAGGGGGATCGTATCAGTCTCTTCGCCATCGCGACGGTAGCCAACACAGATACGCAGGGTGTCCAGTCCGTCGAGCACGTCCAGTTTGGTAATACACAGCGCGGATAGAGAATTGATTGCCACGGCCCGACGGAGTGCTACACCATCGAACCAGCCACACCGCCGCGCTCTGCCAGTAGTCGTCCCAAACTCATGTCCGCGCGAGGCCATGTGTTTGCCAAAGTCGTCGAATAATTCAGTCGGAAATGGGCCAGCACCCACGCGCGTTGTATAAGCTTTGGTAATTCCCAGCACGTAGTCGATATCCCGAGGGCCGACACCAGATCCCGTGCACGCACCGCCAGCGGTCGTATTGGAGGAGGTTACGAATGGATAGGTTCCATGATCAATATCCAGCAAAGTGCCCTGCGCGCCCTCGAAGAGCACATTGGCATTGGCTCGACGTAAATCATGCAACCGTCCGGTGACATCTGCCGCCATGGGTTCGAGGAGCTCCGCATAAGCCAGCATTTGTTCCAAAACCTGCTGAAAATCCACTGGATCTGCCTTGAAATAATGCTTGAGCGCAAAGTTGTGGTAATCCAGAACCTCGCCAAGCTTGGCGGAAAAACGTTCCCGACGAAAGAGATCTCCCAGGCGTAGTCCACGTCTGGCGATCTTATCCTCATAAGCGGGTCCAATGCCTCGTCCGGTCGTGCCAATGGCGTTACGCCCGCGTGCTTTTTCACGCGCATGATCAAGTGCGACATGGTAGGGCAGAATCAACTGCGTAGCTGACGACAGGCGTAACCGGTCGCGTACTGGCACGCCCGCCTGCTCGAGCATTTGAATCTCTTCGAGCAAGGCATCCGGCGCAAGCACGACGCCATTACCAATCATGCATTCCACTCCCTCTCGCAGAATACCCGACGGGATTAAATGCAAAGCAGTCGTCTCACCATCGATCACCAGGGTATGGCCGGCATTGTGCCCGCCTTGAAAGCGTACAACCGCCTGCGCATCCTCTGTTAAAAGATCAACGACTTTGCCTTTACCTTCATCGCCCCACTGACTTCCGAGTATTACTGCAAACTGGCTCATTCAACCCAACTCCTCGACGGACCATTGCCCATCTCGATTCACAATATAATGCGTGCAACCCATGGCTTTCGACTGCTCAAAGTCTCCATCCAGGGAATGGATTACGATATCTCCCTGGCGACGGCGTTCCTGAATAAAGGCCAGCAGTGACTCTTCCTGCCAGTCTGGTGCCCACACCTTACGTGCTTGGAAACCAAAATGTTTGCTGGAAAGTTTTTGCAGGGTTTTAAGGTCAGTACTGAAACCAACCGCGGCACGGTCTCTACCGAAATCTCGACCGATGCCATCATACCTGCCCCCGCGTGCGATCTCAGCACCCTCCCCACTGGTGTAAGCACTAAATACAATGCCGGTTTCGTAATGAAACCCTCGCAGTTCCGCTAAATCGAAGTGCACGTTCACTTCCGGAAAACGCTCCTCAGTGATTTGCGCCAAACTGCTCAGAGTATCCAGGTAGCCGACAATCCGTTCTGAAAATGCAAATTGGCGACGCGCATCCATCAGCATTTCACTGTCACCGTTCATCAACGCCAATTCGACTAACAGCTGCCGCTGTTCATTGTTTAACGCCAGTTCCGTAACAAAATCGCGAATTTCAGGAACTGCTTTGCGCTGCAGCATTTCGAACAATTGATCAGAATCTTCCTGATCAATACCAAATTCTTTGGCGACCTGACGATAGATTCCCGAGTGTCCAATATCGATATGAATATCTTCGATGCCACAGAGTTCGAGCGTTTCCAGCATCAAGCTGAGAATCTCCACATCACTGGCCTTGCCTTCGTGCCCATAGATTTCAGCACCGACCTGCAAGGGACTGCGCGATCCGCCGAGACTCGTGGGACGCGTTCTGAGCACTGTACCCAGATAGCAGAGCCGCGTCGGTTCAGAACGATTGAGGCGATGTGCATCGATACGCGCTACCTGGGGCGTGATATCGGGACGCACGCCCAGCATGCGCCCGCTCAATTGGTCGGTAATCTTGAACGTCTGGAGATCCAAATCAGGGCCTGCGCCAGACAGTAATGAATCGAGATACTCAATGAAAGGGGGGAAGACGAGCTCATACCCCCAATGGCGATACATGTCGATCAGCTCTCTGCGCGCTGCTTCCAGCCATTCAGCCTCTTCGGGCAGGGCTTCTTCGACCCCTTCTGGCAGGAGCCAACGTTTCATCAGCGTCATATTACTCATCCCTTAACTTATTTTGGATCGATGGCACTGGTGGGTCAGATTCAACGATCGCCGGGGAAGGCCGGATTGCGGGGACGGCGGCGCAAAACCACTAACGCCAACCCGTCATGCACTGCTGTCCACAGCTGATTGAGCACATTGGACACTTGCGATCTGTGACCCTTGACGGGCGGATCGGCCTGCTCGCATGGGCAAACACTCGAGTGCCGTACGCGCGATACCATTAACTACGAACCCAATAAAGCAGCAGCACGCCGCCCAGCATACTGAACAAACCCACGAGACGCAGGGTTCGGCTAGGCAGGCTCTGAAGCTGTTGTACGCTTCGTTTATACCCCTCCGGGGAAATAAACGGCAGCAAGCCTTCGATCACCAATACCAGTGCGAAGGCCGCCCACAAATCAGACCAGTTCACGAGACGTTATTGTCTAAGCACAGGCGGTGCCGGCGGGGGAGGCAAACTCCCCGTGGAAAACTGAGGCACGCCCGCTCCCCGTGAGGCTTCACCGGCTAAGGGGTCTTTGAAGTATTTAAAGAATTCGCTATCGGGTTCCAAGACCATTAGATCGTCTTTGCCACGGAATGCCCGGCGATAAGATTCCATACTCCTGTAGAAAGAGTAGAACTCGGGATCTTTTGTGTAGGCCTTAGCGTAAGTATCCGCGGCCAGTGCATCGCCTTCACCACGCACCGTCTGCGCCTGCTTATACGCCTCAGCCAGGATCACAGATCGTTTACGATCCGCTGTCGCCCGGATACGTTCCGCGGCTTCTTGTCCCTCGGCGCGTAGCTCTTTCGCAATTCGCGCGCGCTCCGCACGCATCCGATCATACACCGAACCACTGACCTCATCCGGCAAGTCAATTTGACTGATCCGAACATCGACCACTTCGATACCCAGCTCGCTGGCCAGCTGTTTTGAGGTTTCGTTAATCGAACTCATGATTTCCTGGCGCTCTCCGGACACTGCCTGTTGAATCGTACGCTTGGCGAATTCGTTGCGTAATCCATCCTTGATGATCTGCGATAGGCGGCTTTGCGCATTGCGCTCCTGCCCCCGGGTAGCACGATAGTACTGCGCCCCGTCTTGTATACGCCATTTGACAAAGAAATCGACCGTCACATTCTTTTTCTCGATGGTAAGGAAGCGCTCCGGCCGTGCATCCAGCGTTAAGATCCGCGCATCGAATTTAATGACATTATTCACCAAGGGAAACTTGAAATGCAGACCGGGCGTAATGTCGGCCCGCTTGAACTCACCCAAACTAAAGAGCAATGCCTTATCGCGTTCATCCACAGTATACGCGGACATGGACAGCAGAATGATCAGCGCCACCGCGGCGCCTCCGAGAATCTTAACCATTAGCGGGTCTCCCTGTTGGTAGAACGCGTAGGTCGTGTCGAGCGTTCGGTGCGAAGGGGTGAGCTGGAGTTACTGGTGGGCATTTGAGGTGAGCTTGACTGCCTGGATTCAGCCCCCCCTGTCGTAGGAGACTGCATCAGCTTATCCAATGGCAGATACATCAGGCTATTGCCTTGCTGTACATCCATTAAAACTTTGCTTGAGGATGACATGACCGACTCGACGGTTTCGAGATAGAGACGTTCGCGAGTCACCGCAGGCGCTTTTTGATACTCTCTCAACAGCTGCGTAAAGCGCGAGGAATCACCCTCAGCCTGGTCGATCATCTGTTGTTTATAAGCCAGCGCCTCTTCTGTCAGGCGGGCTGCTTCACCCCGCGCCTGCGGAATCACACTATTTGAGTAGGCTTCTGCTTCGTTGATGAACCGCACATTGTCTTCCCGTGCCTTGATGGCGTCGTTGAACGCCTCCTGAACCTGCTCCGGCGGTTGTGACTGCTGTAAATTGACCGTTGTCACTTCGAGTCCGGTCTGATACGCATCGAGCATCGCCTGGGTCAGTTCCTTGGTTTTAGAAGCCACTTCAGGCCGGCCTTCATTGAGCACGAAATCCATCTTACTTTTTCCCACTGCTTCTCGTAGCGCACTTTCTACCGCTTCTTGCAGACTCAGATCGGGATCTCTGACCCGAAACACGTATTGTTCTGGATCTTTGATACGGTATTGTGCGGCGATTTCAATGTCGACGATGTTTTCATCTTGCGTCAGCATGCTGGAACGATGTTGAAAACTCCGCACCTGATCGATGTCCACAATTTCGACGGTCTCAACCGGGGTAGGGATATGCCAATGCGGACCGGGATTGGCGACTGTTTGAAAAGCGCCAAATCGCAATACCAGACCACGCTCCCCTTCACCCACGATGTAAAATCCCGAAGCCAGCCAGATGATGAACGCGAGTAGCGCTACCCCGAGCAACCCCGTGATGGCACCTCTGCCCGGACCACCCCCTCCGTCGCTGCCACTCTTACCCAGACGGCCGAGCTTATCGGTCAATTTTTTGAACAGATCATCAAGATCCGGCGGCCCCTGGTTGCCGCGGTTACCGCCGCCCCAAGGATCTTTGTTATCCCCACCTGGTTGATTCCAAGGCATTCAATTTCTCCAAATTACCTGCTGCGATTTGGCAAACCTACCAATTACCCAGCTTGAATACATCCAGCCATTTGCTGGTTCGATGTTCAAATCAATTCTGTGCCAAACGGCACGTGCTGCTCTCAACATACCTCCCACAACCTGACCGAGCGATGCGTTTTCGCATGCACGTAACAAGCGGCGCTTGGTTTTCTCACTATCACTCATCTGCCGACCTGCAAAAGGCACTTGCAAAACGGCTGCATAGCCCATTGACTGCGCTGCACGCTGCCTGTACCCGCACTGATCGATTGGATAGGGCTTTTGGCCGCTGCGCAGCGCACGCCCTGCTCTCGGGCTTTTCACGACGTTCTACACCGCCCCCCTTTTGGGGTGCGCGAATGAGGTGTATCAATACAAAGCCGCTGATTTTATGGACCTGCGCGCGAAAACACAATTGGCTAGACTCAGAAGGCCGAAACACGACTCACTGAAACAGGCGGGTAAAAAACGCTTAAACACGTCGATCCTGCATTAAAATGTGTTGAAACTGCGCGTGTTTCTTCTCAGTTATTCGCTGTATCCGTTATTGTAGGCTGTTGCGCCCTCTCCCAAATCCATCCCTTACAAAGGCTGTTGGAGAAGCCGGATCGTAACTGCCTGGCCGTAACCTCTCAGCGAATGATGAAAAATGTAGTAACTGCTCAGATTGTCCCTAAAATACGTCAGATCAAGGCGAAAAATGTTTGTTTACAAGCCATAAATGACCATTCTAACGCAGAGCGGACGCATTTCAGGGATTAACTGAGTCGTTATGCCCGGCTAAAACTACCTCTTGCCGGGTTACGTTACCACCCGCCCTTGCCTATGCTAAGCAATTGGCGGCATGCTTCGAGAGGCAGCCATAAAACTGCTACGTCACCCGATTGCTGCGCTGCGCCTTGCGTTTGGGCTTCTCGTGATAGTTAGCGACACACTCCTGATAACTCCGTGTGGTAGTGCCAGGTAAACAGCCAGGGGCGCTGAACTATCACCCTCAACGCAGTGCTGCCGGACTGTGGGTATATGCCTGGAGTTCGGGATGCGCACCCAGTAACCGCCCCCATTGCCGTTCAGTCAAGCACACTTCCACTAAGTTGCTGCCGTCGTCCAACATCGATTCTTTGACAACACCACCGCTTGCATACAGCTGCGCCCGGGCTTTCCCGGCGATGACGGGTAATTCGAAATAGCGCTTTGACGTGACATCACCCAAGACTACCGTAATGGCCTGAAAAAGCTCAGCAAAACCCGCAGCTGTTTTGGCTGAGACCCAAACGCGCGGAGGATTTCCGTGTGTGGCAGGCTCCCAATGTGGGGGCACATCAGTTAAATCAATCTTGTTGAATACTTGAATCTGGGGCCGATCTGACGCACCCAGCTCGGTTAAGACCTGCTCAACCTGCTGCATATACTCAAACCGCTTCGGGTCGCTGGCATCGATGACATGTAACAACACATCAGCTTCGGCCGTTTCCTGCAGGGTTGCCCTGAATGCGGCAATTAAATCATGGGGCAAATCACGGATAAAACCAACGGTATCGGCCAGGATGACGGGCTGCCGATTGGGGAGAAGAATTTTCCTGAGCGTGGGATCGAGGGTGGCGAAGAGCTGATCCGCCGCATACACAGATTCACCTGCCAGCGTATTGAAAAGCGTCGATTTTCCCGCGTTTGTGTAACCGACCAGCGATATGCTGGAAATGTCGGCCTTCTTTCGCGCCTGACGGCCTTGATCGCGCTGTCGGCTGACCTTCTCCAGACGCTTGCGCAGGGTACGGATTCGCTCGGCGAGTAGGCGACGGTCTGTTTCCAGCTGCTTCTCACCCGGCCCCCTCAGGCCAATCCCGCCTTTTTGCCGTTCCAAATGCGTCCAACCGCGGACCAGACGGGTGGACAGGTGCTGCAACTGGGCGAGTTCCACCTGTAATTTACCCTCATGCGAGCGGGCACGTTGCGCAAAAATATCCAGAATCAGCCCCGTGCGATCGAGCACGCGACAACTGAGTTTGCGTTCTAGGTTTCTTTCCTGGCTCGGGGTGAGTTCGCGATCGAAAATTACGACCTCTGCGTCACCCGTTTCCACAGCTGCCGCAAGTTCATCCACCTTACCAGAGCCGACATACGTGGTAGGATCGGGGGACTCGCGGCTGGCTAAAACCAAGGCGGTTTGTTGTACACCTGCGGAAGCAACCAGTTCCACGAACTCATCGCAGTCCTGCTGTGACAACGTATCTGAGCGATTTCCCGTCAGCCGAGTGTGAACGAGCACCGCCCGCTCACCCCGTTCAGGTCGTTCGAACACGCGCGATAAGAAGGCTGGTTAACCCTCGTCGCCTTCCGGATTCGTCAACTTGACAGGTTTGGATGGGACGATAGTGGAGATTGCATGCTTGTACACCATCTGATTGACGCTGTTGCGCAGCAATACGACGAATTGATCGAAGGAATCGATCTGCCCAGTCAGCTTGATCCCATTAACGAGATAGATCGCGACCGGAATGCGTTCCTTGCGTAATGCGTTGAGGAAGGGTTCTTGTAAAGTTTGCCCTTTAGACATCTTTTTTGCCACCTGGAAAATGAAAAAATAGTGAGTCAGATTCTCTCAACAATCAACCCCCATCACCCTGCCGTTAACCATAACAAACCGCATTTCAAACGACTTTGAGCAGCCTTTGAAATGGTTAACCACCTATCCGGGGACATTTCGTTGAAAAGAGATTCCTTTTAATTATGAAACATCTCAACAAAATATAGCATAAACCTCACAGAAAAGTTGTAATCTTTCTGTTAAGTCGTTTGGCCACCTGCGTCGATTCACACGCCATGGGATCCACCACCTGCAGTGCTGGCTCCGCTCTCAGCCACGTGAATTGGCGCTTAGCGAGTTGCCGGGTTGCGATCACCGCTCGTTCGCGCATCGCGTCCACTGACAGTTCACCCTCAAGATGTTGCCACGCCTGCCGATACCCGACCGACTTGATCGAAGGCAACGCAGGATGCAAATCTGGTCGGCTGTGCAGACGCTCGACTTCTTCAAGAAAGCCCTGCCTGAGCATTGCTGCAAAACGCTCTGCGATTCGTGCGTGTAATGCCGGCCTGTTTTGTGGTATCAGACCAAGCTTTAAAACGCGCGCTTGGCCTTCGAGACCAGGCGCTTTACGCTGCTGTAATTCGCTCAGCGGTATTCCTGTGAGCTCAAACACTTCCAGCGCTCTGATCAGGCGCTGCGGATCATTGACATGAATGCGCGCAGCCGCCTGCGGATCCAACGTGTTCAGCCGCTGATGTAACGCCGCCCAACCTAAAGTGGCAGCATCCTGAGCCAACTGCTCCCGAACACTGGGGTCGCTACTAGGCAAAGGCGAGATCCCCTGCAACAGCGCGCGAAAATATAGCATGGTGCCGCCCACGAGCAGAGGTATCCGACCAGCGGCATGAATCTCATTGATAACCGCAAGCGCATCGTCTCGAAATCGGGCCGCTGAATAGGGGTCGGACGGGTCGCAGATATCCACCAAACGATGCGGAAACTGGGCTAGCACATCCCGATTCGGTTTTGCTGTACCAATATCCATACCCCGGTAGACCAAAGCAGAATCAACGCTGATGATTTCCAAACGGTGGCGCTGCGCCAATTCGACAGCCACTTCGGTTTTACCCGTTGCTGTAGGCCCCATCAAACAAACTACCGGTAGCGAGTACTTACTGACCACGTTGAAACAGTCGGTCGAGTTGATGCAGCGGCAGTTGCACCCAAGTCGGCCGGCCGTGGTTGCACTGGCCGCTCCGCTCGGTGCGTTCCATGTCACGCAATAAGGCATTCATCTCAGCCACCGTCATGCGCCGATTCGCACGCACCGAGCCATGGCAGGCCATTGTTGCGAGGACCTCATTAAGCTGTTCAGCGATACGCGAGCTGTCCCCCAAGGCCAAGAGATCCGCCACCACATCCCGCAGCAAACGCTCCGCATCAGCACCGCGCAATAATGCGGGGATCGCCCGGATCGTTACCTGCTCCTGACCACTGCGATCGACTTCCATGCCCAACGCGCGCAGCCGTTCAGCCTGTTGCTCGATGCAGTCTGCTTCCCGTTGGCTCAGTGATGCAGTAACAGGCACCAATAATGGCTGCAACTTCAGACCTTCGCGTTGTTGGGCCTGCTTCATATGCTCATAGGTAATTCGCTCATGTGCTGCATGCATATCAACCAGTATCAGCCCGGCTGCGTTCTGCGCCAAAATATACACGCCATGCAGTTGGGCGAGCGCATATCCCAACGGAGGCACGTCTCCCGCTTGCTCGGCCGCCTCTGCGCAGGGAGCCGCTGCTTGCAGCCGTTGGTAGGCGGCCATTTGCTCCGCTACCCGCCGATCCCCAGGGCGTGGTGCTTGATACTGATACGTGGGCAACGGCCCAGGTGCAGTGGGCTCCTCCCAGCTCACCGTTTGCTGGCGCGGTGGATCTTGAAAATGCGTCTCAGCCCGGGCGGTGGTGGCTTGTGCCTGATCCTCAGGTCGGGATTGTGCAATCACCCGCTTAATGGTCCGAAACAGAAATTCGTGAACCAGTCGCGACTCTCTGAAACGGACTTCGTGCTTGGTGGGATGCGCATTGACATCGACCAGGGCTGGATCAATCTCCAGAAACAACAGGTAAGCTGGATGACGGCCATGAAACAACACATCTTGGTAGGCTTGCCTGAGCGCATGCGCTACCAGCTTATCTTTGATCATACGGCGATTGACATAGAAGTATTGCAGATCTGACTGGCTGCGGGAAAAAGTCGGTAGCCCAATCCAACCCCACAAACGCAGGCCAGCGCCCGCTTCGTCCACAAACAGTGATTGCTCAATAAAATGATTGCCAAAAATCTGCGCAGCACGCTTTGTACGCGTCTCATGATCCGATGCCGGTGGTAACCGCAGAACATTGCGCTGATTGTGGTTCAATTCAAAAGCCACCCCAAAATGACTCAGCGAAACTCGCTTGACTACCTGCTCGAGATGACCGAATTCTGTCTTTTCCGTACGCAAGAATTTTCTGCGCGCAGGGACATTATAAAAGAGATCCTGAACATCGATTGTCGTACCCTGGGGGTGCGGATGCGGTTGCAATGGCGCCAGCTCACGCCCCGCCTCCAATGCGTAACGCCAGCCACTCGCTTCATCCGCGGTCGCCGAGGTCATGGAAAAACGCGATACCGAAGCAATGCTGGGCAGTGCCTCACCACGAAAACCCAAAGTCTTGATGGCGGCCAGATCATCCAATGTCGCGAGCTTGCTGGTGGCATGTCGTGCCAGTGCCAAAGGAATTTCATCACGAGGAATGCCACTCCCATCATCACGTATACGCATGCGTTTCACACCACCCTGAAAAACATCCACCGCAATGCTCTGGGCGCCGGCATCGAGGCTGTTCTCAAGCAGCTCTTTAACAACAGAAGCGGGCCTCTCAACTACCTCGCCTGCGGCGATTTGATTAATTAAGTGGGAAGGAAGCTGACGGATAGGCATAACGATCGATGGGCAGGGATAAAAAAATGCCCACGCAGTGTAGCGAGCTATCGCAAGAATTTCGAGGGAAGAGGCGCTCGCTCATTACGGGCTGAATACTGCAGGGGCGGGTTTTTAACTGCCGCAGCTGTCGATTCTGGTGCGTTCTGAAGGATCCAGAACAATCCAAAGCATTCAAGACAAGGCATGGGTTGTAGCAATAGCCGTTCCCTTGCCAAGACCCATCATGCCGAACTGAGCGCTTTCAGGTCGGCACTAAGAAAAGGGACTATCAATAAGGTTAAGCTCAAAATGGTATTGAGATTTACGCCGCTGTGTATTCGCAAGCCAATGGGCAAGACCTGCTTAATCAGCACGTAGCTGCTCCGCTAACCCCTTGAGTAGCCAACAGCAATTCACGTTCAAGTATCGCTCAATACCGGGATTTTGAGTTTTTGGCCAACCCGCACTGTATCGCTCTGCAAGCTGTTGATACTGCGCAGCTGACTGAGGCTCACACGATACTGCTGCGCAATCTCAGACAGCGTCTCACCGGAACGGATCACATGCTCCTGAGAGCGGATCTGCGCAATCAGCGTGTCAGCAGGCGCATGCATATAAAAGTATTTTTGCACCCCCTTAACAATCGATCGGGCGAGCTTTTCCTGATGATCGCGCGTACGCAGGCGCTTTTCTTCCCGGGGATTCGAGATAAACGCTGTCTCCACCAGCACCGAAGGAATATCGGGCGACTTAAGCACCACGAAGGCCGCTTTCTCAACACGCGGGATATGGATCTGACCCACGCGGCGCAATTCGAGCAAAATATCGTGAGCAATCTCCTGGCTGTTTTCCAGGGTGTACCGCTGAGACAGATCGAGCAGCGTCTCGACGACGTTTTTATCGCGATTTTCCAGGCTCACACCGCCAATCAATTGATCGACTGAGTTTTCCTTGACTGCGAGTAACCGCGCCACTTCGCTGGAGGCACCGTTCTCTGACAAAATATAAACGGAAGAACCTTGTGCCTGCGTGTTGGGAGAGGCATCGGCATGAATCGAGAGGAAGAGGTCGGCACGGGATTCTCGGGCCTTACTGATGCGATCACGCAAGGGTAGATAAGTGTCTCGGTTACGAATCAAGACCGCTCTGTAACCGGGCAGGCGATCCAAGCGCTTGGCAACCCGCCTGGCAATTTCCAGAACCACACGTTTTTCCTGAGTGCCTTTTTTGCCGATAGCCCCCGGATCTTTCCCCCCGTGCCCCGCATCGATCGCGATGATCAGAT
Source organism: Thiotrichales bacterium (assembly GCA_024763135.1). Taxonomy (GTDB): domain Bacteria; phylum Pseudomonadota; class Gammaproteobacteria; order UWMA-0217; family UWMA-0217; genus JANTGD01. The sequence goes on from JANTGD010000043.1 coordinate 13,017, forward strand.
CGCGTCGTTGCTTGGGTTTTTTGTCCGCCAGGGTCATGACAGGTTTCTGACGTGTTGGCGGCGCGTTCTCCATTAGTTCCAATACCAGCTGCGTCTTCTGCCCCTGACGTTGCAGATAGCTGCGCGTGGCAAGCTTGGTAGCGGTTTCGAATACAATGCGCAAATCTTCGCCATGACGGATCCCATGACGCATCTTCAGCACCATGGGATTGGGGGCCAGGGACAACCGCAGGTCTCGCGCCAAAACTGTCTGTTTAAAATCCAACACCACCCGATTGGGCGCGCTAAGCTGGAACAGTTTATGCTCGGTTGGCGCCGACAGTGGGAAAATGATTTTGACAATGCCGTTGCGCTGTTCGGTACGCACACCACGCAATTCACGCCGTGCCGAAGCAGCCTGCAACGCGGAACTGCCCCCAAGCGCCATAAGCGCCAGCGCCTGAGTCAGCTGTTGGAGAAATCCACGCCGGGTTTGTTGTTTTTGAATTGAAGCCATTGATTCCACACCAAAGTAGCCCTCTACAACGAGTCATCGCAGTGCCTTTGGCAAACTGTTAAGCACCGACGAGACGCGTTGACCTCAAAGCAGCGCGCCTTACAGAGGATAGTCTGAATATAATGGTAATCCGAACCAGGCAGAAATCAAGTTTTTTCTTATTTTTTAGTCGCCTGCAAAAAATTTCTATTGCTATTTATCATGTTTTGCAATCTTTCGCACGCAGTTTGCCCCGCAGGCGTGTGCGCGGTCAGATCAAGCCCGCGACCGGGACTCTGATGATGTAACCTGATTTCCATATCTGGGTCGGGCAGCCACTCCGCCGCCTGTTCTGGCCACTCTATCAAACACAACGCATTGGAAACGAGATAGTCTTCAAATCCCAGGAACTCGAGTTCCTGCGGGTCACTCAGGCGATATAAATCCAGATGATAAATTGGCCGACCGTTTATCCGATAAGGCTCAACAAGAGTGAATGTAGGACTCTTTACCCTACCCGGATGGCCAAGCGCGTGGAGCATAGCCCGCACCAGTGTGGTCTTACCCGCACCCAGATCACCACTGAGTGTGATCAACTGTATGCCTGACGCTTCCGGGCGCACCAGCACCGCCGCCAATGCCTGACCGAACGCGATCAAGCTCGATTCTTCGGGCAGTGTAAGCTTCACGGATTTACCAACCGACGGAGAAACGGCATTAAATCCGTCGCAAGCAGCCCGCGCGGGTGATGCCCTGCTGCTTGATCACCCGCCCGACCGTGCACCATCACTGCCACACACGCCGCAACCTCAGCATACAGCCCCTGGGCCAGCAGGCCGGCAATCACCCCGGTCAACACGTCACCCATGCCTCCCGTAGACATGCCGGGATTTCCCGCATCGCTCAAATAAACACCGCCCGGACCCGCAATGACAGTGCCTGCACCTTTGAGCACCGCCACCCCCCCAAATTTAAGCCGCAACTCCTGAGCCGCACGAATACGATCGGACTGGATCTCTGCTACTGTGGTATCCAGTAACCTGGCTGCTTCCCCCGGGTGCGGCGTCAGTATCCAGTTATCCGAACGCCGGGGTTCTTGCGCTAGCAGTGTCAGTGCACCTGCATCTACGACCATGGGCAGCTCCAAACCAATCGTCTGCATAAAACACCCCATCGACCAGGGGCCTGTTCCCATGCCGGGCCCCATGGCAATCACAGTAGCGCGTTCGAATGCCGCGTGCACCTGTCCTGGTGTCTCGACAGCATGGGTCATCAATTCAGGACGAGTCAGGTTGATCAAAGCGGCATGCTGGAGATGCGTCGCCACCGTTACCAGCCCGCTGCCAACGCGTAATGCTGCCTCTGCGCACATTCTTGCCGCACCACTCATCCCTCGGTCACCCCCGAGCACAACCACATGTCCGAAGTCACCTTTATGACTGGTTTGCCGCCGCACTGGCAGATAGTGTGCGGCTTCATCAGGCAACAACCGAGAAACCGGCGGTTCTACCGTTTCGAATACATACTCAGGGATATCCAAATCATCGAGCACGACCGAACCACAGGCATCCAGCCCCATACCAACAAACATGC